>JAFZEK010000226.1 GCA_017560705.1 Bacteroidales bacterium
AAATACGGTTTAATCTACGGTGGTGCACAAAAGAACGTAGGTCCTGCTGGTGTTACTTTCGTTATCGTACGCAAAGACATCCTTGGCAAAATCCAAGATCGTAAATACATGAACCCACTTCCAACAATGGTTGACTATCGCACTCACGCTTTAGCTGAACCTCGCGACATTTCTATGTTCAACACTCCTCCAGTACTTCCAATCTTCGCAATGCACGAAACTTTGAAATGGTTGAAAGAAACTATCGGTGGTGTAGAAGAAATGAACAAAATCAACGTTAAGAAATCTAACTTGTTGTACGACGAAATCGACCGCAACTGTATGTTCGTAGGAACAGCTGCTAAAGAAGACCGTTCTATCATGAACCACTGCTGGGTAATGGCAGAAGGTTATCAAGATAAACAAGATGCTTTCATGGCATTTGCTAAAGAACGTGGCATGGTTGGTATTAAAGGTCACCGTTCAGTAGGTGGTTTCCGTGCTTCTTTATACAACGCTTGTTCTTACGAAGACGTAGAAGCATTGGTAGCTTGCATGCAAGAATTCGAAAAAGCTAACAAATAATAATTGACAAAATCAATGCAATAGGGCTATGGAGCAATCCATAGTCTTATTGTTTTTATATTAATCAATAATGTGAGTTCGGTATGGGAATAGTGAGTATAATATCGTCGAAGGTGGCACAAGATGGTCAGCAAGATACTATAAAACTTACCACACTCGAAGAACTTCAACAAATAATAAAGAAAATGAAAGTATTAGTTGCTACAGAAAAACCATTTGCAAAAGTTGCCGTTGACGGCATTCGCAATGTAGTAGAAGGAGCTGGTTATGAAATGGCTCTTTTGGAAAAATATACAGATGTAAACGAACTTTACGCAGCTGTTGCTGATGCTGACGCTTTGATAGTTCGTTCTGACAAAGTTACTAAAGAAGTTATCGACCACGCTAAAAACTTGAAAATAGTTGTACGTGCTGGTGCTGGTTATGACAACTTAGACCTTGAAGCTTGTACTGCTAAAGGTATCGTTGCTATGAACACTCCTGGTCAAAACTCTAACGCTGTTGCCGAATTGGTAATGGGTATGTTGGTTTACGGAGTTCGCAACTTTTTCAACGGAAAATCTGGTTCTGAACTTATGGGTAAAAAAATCGGTATCTTAGCTTTCGGTAACGTAGGACGCAACGTTGCTCGTATAGCTCAAGGTTTCGGTATGGAAGTTTACGCTTTCGACGCTTTCTGCCCAAAAGAAGCTATCGAAGCTGCTGGTGTTAAAGCTGTTGATTCTAGAGACGCTTTGTTCGAAATGTGCGACATCGTATCTCTACACATCCCTGCAACTGCTGAAACTAAAAACAGCATCAACTACGAAGTAGTAAACAAAATGAAAAAAGGCGGTATCGTAGTAAACACTGCTCGTAAAGAAGTTATCAACGAAGCTGAATTGTTGAAACTTATGAACGAACGTGCTGACATTAGATACATCTCTGACATTATGCCAGACGCTCACGAAGAATTTGCTAAATTGGAAGGTCGTTACTTCTCTACTCCTAAGAAAATGGGTGCTCAAACAGAAGAAGCTAACATCAACGCTGGTATAGCTGCTGCTAACCAAATAGCTGATTTCTTCAAAACTGGAAACAAAAAATTCCAAGTAAACAAATAAAATTATTTGTTGATACATATAAAAAAGGAAATATTCTTGATATAGGATATTTCCTTTTTTTATCCGAACTCTTAAGATTATTTATTATGGACGAGAAGAAACAAAACCTCGTCATGTTTGTAAAATACGGAAAAATAAATCCCGATATAAAGTTATGAGTAAAAGATTGTTTTCTTTTTTTGTAAGTGTTATTGCCTGTTTTGCAATGTCTGCACAAACGGTTGCCACAGATTCGATATATTCGCCAAATATAAAAACTGTCATATTCGGTAAGAAAGGTGTGGAAATGTCGTTGCCTATTATACAGCTCGGTAGCAATGATAAGCTCATGCTCCGCTTTGACGAAGTTGGCGACAACTCTAACTATTATAGATATAGAATACAACACTGCACCCACGATTGGCAAATATCCGATATATCTGTATCGGACTATATGGATGGGTTCGAGGAATCGTCGATAGATAATCAGCAACTTTCTTTTACAACCATCGAACATTATACCAATTATTGGGAAACTATCCCAAACGATATGAGTAGCTTTGCCGCTTCGGGTAATTATTTACTTATCGTCTATTTACAATCAGACCCTGATAGCATAGTTTTTACTCGAAGATTTAGGGTGTATGAGCCTCTTACTATTGTGGAAGCCACTGTTGGGCAGCCTCAGGGTTCTGTCGGACTGCAAGAAAATCAAAATCTTTCGGTGAAGGTGAATCCGTTAGAGGGTAATTATTTTATAAATCCAGATACATATATGTTCGTCTATGCCGAGCAAAATGGCCGCAACGACCTTACACGACTGCTACCATTGGAAAGTATGAGTGGCAACACCTTGAACTATCGTTGGAAGAAAGAGAATGTGTTTCCAGGTGGCAACGAATTCCGTTTCTTCGATTTTAGCAATATGCAAATTCCGATGAACAATGTGTGGAAAATAGACTACTTTGGCGGTGAGAACATCGTGTTTCTTAAGCCCGACGAGAATCGTTCGAGAAATGTATACATATACGAAATGGGCCTTAACGGACAGTATAAGATAGCCGCTGTGAATACTCAAAATCCTAATACCGAGGCCGATTATGCGTGGGTAAATTTTAGCCTTCCCCAAGAATTTCCGCTTCTGGATGGTAGTGTGCATATTGTAGGCGACTTTACAAACTGGAAGCTAGACGACGACACTCGCATGGAATGGAACGAAAATATGAAAGCGTATACCGCTCGTTTTTTTCTAAAACAGGGATATTATTCCTATTTATTATTGTTTTTGCCGTCGGGGGAAAAGGTGGGCGAAACTTCACGATTAGAGGGTGACCACTTCCAAACCATGAATGACTACTATATATATGTATATCAACGATTGCCTGGCGACTTGTATGACCGACTTGTGGGTTTCGGACAAACGCAAGCTAACTGAGGATAATCTATTTAAGGATAAATAATTAACAAGGGTGATAGTGCTTAGAGTATTGTCGCCCTTATTTATTTTTGCTAGTTGCCTATATGGGGTTTATGCTATAAGGTATAAGGCGGATTTTGCTGTTATATTGCTATGATAACGAATTGGCTCTAATGCTGTTGTTATTCGGATTGCGGAATAGAAGGGATGTGCTATTGTTGTTTATTACCGGTGTATGGGTTGTTTTTTTTAGGTGAGTTAGAATGTTAAGAGAAATATTGAAGTGTTAAGCACGAACTCTGTATATGTGGTTTACAAGGCGAAAATCACGCACTTTTATCGCCAAACCATGGTATTTACATCACGAGAAAAGTATACTTACATCACGATACAACCCGGGTTTCATCACGAGAGTGGCATACTTTCATTCCGTGGGAACCCGGGTTTCGTCTCGTAAGTGTGTTATCGGTGATTTTTGCGAAAAAGCTATGCTTGATTATCAATGTATTATTGTGATAACTTGCGGAGACTTCGTTATACGGATGTTGATACGAAAAAGTGGAAAAATATGCTATTCTCCGTGTTAAATCGTAGTTTGTTAATATATTGAAGATTTAGCATTGCTGTTAAATGTATTGTGGCGTTTATTTGGCTCGTTGCATAATTGATTGGTGAATTTTTGTGTATTCCATTTACCTCTTTTTACAAGCAATTAGTTGTGTGTTGCAGTTTTTAAGTATGTAGGCAATGGTTCTTTTTATATGAATGTGGTGCTTTATTGTCAGTATGTTATAAATATTGAGGGCTGAAATAATGTTTTTTTCTTTGGTGAATAGGAAATTATTTGTATATTTGCAAAACATTTATGTATTACGAAGTAGTAAGAATGATTATTTAACCAATTAATATTTAATATGATGAATAATAGATTAAAGAAAATGTGTATACTTGTGATGGCAAGTATAGTATTGGGAATCGGTAATGTGTATTCCCAAGAACAAAAAAAGAATTATTTTGTAACAGAAGCCAATGTAGGTTTTATTAATTACGTGAATTATCCGGCTCTTTCTTTTTTTGAAGATAGCACTCCTTCCTATCTTGTGCCGATGGAAGAAATTACTTATGGCTACAGATGGAATAATTTTATGCTTGGTCTTCAGTGGCAAGTTAGCCAGTTTTCTACCTCTAATATTGCGTTGAAAGAGGTGGGTTGCCATAATGTAATTAGTCTTTTAACAAGGTCTTACAAGCAATTGGGCGATTTGTTTGAGGCTTATTCCGGTTTTCAATACTGCTTCTCGATATTGAACAACAATTATTCGGCAAACTATGATTTTAAAGAACTAAGATATGGAATGGGAGTAGAATTTGACCTAGGTGTTAATTTAAAGTTCAATGATATGTCTTATATTGGTTTTCGCGTTTCTGTAGCTCCTGCTATGGTGAACTTTTCAAATGGCATTATGACGGCTAATAGACCTGGTGCTGTTACGTCCAATGTAATGATTAACAACTATTCGTTGTCTCTTACCTATGCTTTGAAATTTTAGTTGTTGCGGCAATACATTATTTATAAAGGCAATTTCTAAAAATTGCTTTGCCAGTGATTTGTGGAATTTTGCTAGAAAGATTTCTACTCTCTTTTGACCCATCATCGGGCTATGCGCCCCCAAAAGAAATAGAAAGATTTCGGCCAAAAAACATAACGTTGCGATTAAGCGAGTAAAGAGCAATGCCTAAGCATTAGCTTTTTCGAGCGATAGCAACATCGACGAAGTCAACGCACGCAAAAGTTTCAAAGAACACTCTTTTGTTTATTCGAAACGTGAAATTTTTAGAAGTTGCCTAAAATTATAAGGCTAAGACGCGGAGCAGGCTGAAAGTAAAAAGAGGTTTTGTTCTGCGTCTTAGTTGCATGTATATGAGTGGAAAACTCTATGTAGGTAAATGAAAATATGGGCGACGGATAGGTGAAAAAAATGAGGCTAAGAATGCCGACGGTGTATATATTGTTTGAAAACTTTGGGACAAAAGTGCGTAAGTACAAAAATATTTGCGTATATTTGCAAATGTTTCTTACTAAAAAAGGGTGTTACTAATGCCCAATGTATCAAACATATTCTATTATAAGACGAGTAAAAATAAATTCAAAAAGCAGTAACAAACAATGAAGTATAAAATAATTGACAGATACATATTGGGTAAGTTTTTGAAAACTTTCTGTGCCGCTATCGGATTGATTATTGTTATAGTCATTGTGTTCGATATATCGGAAAAGTTGGATGACTTTCTTAGCAGAAATGCACCGTTGAAGCTCATTGTTTTCCAATACTATTTGAATTTTATTCCTAGCTTTGTCAATCTTTTTAGTCATTTGTTTGTATTTATATCGGTTATCTTTTTCACATCCAAGTTAGCCGGAAACACGGAGATTATCGCTGTGTTGGGCAATGGAATAAGCTTTAGGCGAATGCTTGTGCCGTACTTTTATGGTGCCACTATAATAGCCTTGGTGATATTCATTTTTGGTAATTTCATTATACCGATAAACAACACTTACGTGAAAGATTTTGAACGGAAATATATAAAAAATAGGTATCAGAATAATTTCCGCAACTTGCATATACAGATTGAAAAGGGTACACAGGTATATATAGAGAGCTTTGATAATAAGAACAATATAGGCTATAAGTTTACAAAAGAAAACTTTTCGGAAGACAATGAGATGATGTCCAAAATAACAGCCGACCAAATAAAATACGACAGTGTGAATGATAATTGGCGAGCATTCAACTATACATCGCGTACAATGAATGGCTTGCAAGAAACTTTGTCGAGAGCGTTTGACACTGTTTTGGACTTAAACATAAGACCCATAGATTTCAACATTAACTATGAAAGTGTTGAAACTATGAATTATTTCAAGTTGAAAGAGTATATAAAGCGAGAGAAAGAACGCGGCTCGCACCTAGTGGTGAAGTATAAGATAGAGCATTATCAGCGTATGCTGAACCCTTTGGCTATCATTATTATGACACTTATTGGTGTGGCTGTGTCGTCTAGAAAAATGCGTGGCGGTGTGGGTATACATTTGGCTATAGGTATAGCCATAGCCTTCTCGTTCATAGTGTTTATGAAGGTGACTACTGTTTTTGCCATCAATGGCAACCTCAGTCCGTTTCTTGCTGTGCTGCTTCCGCTGGTTATATATGCCATAGCGGCAATGATACTCATTAAAAAAGCACCAAAATAAAACCAATAATATAGATAAACTATGATGCTTATTAATAATATAGTATACCAGTTTATGCGTAGCCGTTATGGGCAGATAAAGCGTTATGTGGACCATTCATTGGAAGTGCAGAATTCTATATTTCATCAACTTATAGCTGCTGGGAAGAACACCGAATGGGGTAGAAAATACGACTATGCTAGCATAAAAAAATGGGAACACTATAATGAGCGAGTGCCTATAAGTGAGTACGGTGTCTTTAAACCATACGTGCAACGTATGCAACAAGGCGAGCAAAATTTGCTTTGGAACACTCCGATAAAGATGTTTGCTAAGTCGTCGGGAACGTCGGGAAGCACTAGCAAGTATATACCTGTTAGCAAGGAAGCTTTGAAGCAATGCCACTACAAGGGCGGTGTGGATATGCTTATTTTGTATTGCAATATGTATTCTTCGTCGAAGATATTCTCCGGCTACAATTTAGCACTCGGGGGTAGCAAGCAAAGCAACCCTTCAGATTCGTACTACTGCGGCGATGTGTCGGCCATAATAATGGACAATCTTCCACGCTGGGCAGAGCATTTTAGGGCTCCAAAACGTGAGATAGCACTCATGAATGAGTGGGAAAACAAGCTGAACAGAATGGTGGAATCCACCTCCAAACAGAACATAGTAAGCTTGGCAGGGGTGCCGTCGTGGATGTCGTTGCTGTTGCAACGTTGCTTGGAAACCACAGGTAAGGCCCATATTGGCGAGGTGTGGAAAAACATAGAGGTGTACTTTCATGGCGGTGTAGACTTTTTGCCCTACAAGCAGAAGTTCAAGCAACTGATACCTAACGAAGATATGCGATATGTGAACATATATAATGCTTCCGAAGGATACTTTGGTATTCAGGACCAAAAGAATGTGGCAGATATGTTGCTGTTGTTGGACAATGGGGTGTACTACGAGTTTGTGGAAACTTGTCATTTGGGCGAGGAGCATCCACCTGTGGTGCAACTTGCCGATGTGGAAGTGGGCAAAAACTATGCTTTGCTTATAACTACCAATGCAGGACTATGGCGATACCTAATAGGCGACACGGTGACATTTACTTCTAAATATCCGTTTAGAATACAAATAACGGGTAGAACTCGGAATTATATCAACGTGTGTGGCGAAGAGCTTATAGAGGACAACTCCAACCATGCAATAAAGAAAGCTTGTTCTGAAACCAACTCTGTAATAAAAGAATATACGGCTGCTCCGTATATTTCCGAAGATAAAAAGCCCATAGGTCATGAGTGGGTGATAGAATTTGAACAAGAGCCGACGGACAAAGACTTGTTCGTAAAACTGCTAGATAGTGCTTTGAAAACAGAAAACTCCGACTACGAAGCCAAACGCTATAAGGATTTGATACTTAAAACACCTGTGGTGAACTTTGTAAAAGACGGCACTTTCATGCGTTGGTTGACGGAGAAGAACAAGCTGGGAGGGCAACATAAAGTGCCTAGACTGAAGAACTCAAGAGAAGTTATAGACGAGATACTTAAACATGCAAATATTTTAGAATAATGACTATAAGAGAAATAGAAGAACAAATAATAGAAGAATTTGAAAACTTTGAAGATTGGATGGATAAGTACAACTACATTATAGAAATGGGTAGAGACTGTCCGCTGATAGAAGAAAAAGATAAGGTAGAAGGAAACTTAATAAAGGGTTGCCAATCCAGAGTGTGGCTAAGTGCCGAATTGATAGATGGTAAAATGATATTCAAAGCTGATAGCGATGCGGTAATTACCAAGGGTATAGCCTCGTTGCTAATAAGAGTTTTGAACGACCAAACACCACAAGATATATTGAATGCAGACCTTAGTTTTATAGATAAAATAGGATTAAAAGAACATTTGTCGCCTACGCGTGCCAATGGTCTTGCATCCATGCTTAGTCAAATAAAGCTATATGCTACACTTACACAATATGGCAGCAATAAATAAATATTAGCAATGAAACCGAACAAAGAAACAATAAAAAGTGCTGTTATAGATAGGCTAAAAAACATATATGACCCCGAAATTCCTGTAAATATTTACGATTTGGGGTTGGTTTATAAGGTAGAAGTAGACGATAGTTTGAAAGTTTTTGTGGAGATGACACTCACTGCTCCAAACTGCCCTGTGGCTGATTCGTTACCCATCGAAGTGAGAAGTAATATACTTATGATAGAAGGCGTTAGCGATGCTCAGGTAGATATAACTTTCGACCCACCATGGACAATGGATATGATGAGCGAAGAAGCAAAACTTGAACTTGGATTCTTATAAAAAGATACTGATACAAAAAAAAATCGTATCTTTGCAAACTCAAAAACAGAAAAACAGAATACAAACTTAAATAATAATACAATGAAATTATTAGAAGGAAAAACTGCTCTTATAACAGGAGCAAGTCGCGGAATAGGAAAAGCAATAGCTATACGCTACGCACAAGAAGGTTGTAATGTTGCTTTCTCCGATTTGGTACGCAATGAAGCAATGGAAGAAACCGAAAAAGAATTATTATCATACGGTGTGCAAGCCAAAGGCTATGCATCAAACGCTGCATCGTTTGAAAGCTCAAACGAATTGGTACAAAACGTTGTGGCCGATTTTGGAAGAATAGATATTCTTGTAAACAACGCCGGTATCACCAAAGACGGAGCCCTTAAACGTATGACCGAAGAACAATGGGATATGGTAATAAGCGTAAACCTTAAATCGGTATTTAACCTTACCAAAGCCGTACAACCCATTATGTGGAAACAAGGTGGCGGTAGTGTTATCAACCTAAGCTCCGTTGTAGGTGTATCGGGCAACGCCAACCAATGTAACTACTCGGCATCTAAAGCAGGTATTATTGGCTTTACCAAAAGTGCTGCCAAAGAAATGGGTGTTCGTAACATCCGTCATAACGCCATAGCTCCGGGATTTATCATGACAGAGATGACTGCCGTACTTCCCGAAAACATCAAAGAAGACTGGTACAAGAAAATACCTTTGCACCGCGGCGGCGAACCCGACGAAGTGGCTAAAGTATGCGTATTCTTAGGTTCCGACCTTTCGAGCTATGTAACAGGACAGGTAATAAATATCTGTGGCGGTATGAACTGCTAAACCTTACGGCATAGATGAAATACAATACATACGTAAGTAAACTAATCCGTTTTGGATTGGGATTTGTAGCAGTAGTTATAATAACAGTAGGTTGCCAAAACAACACATCAACAGGCAACAACGACACTGAGAGCTACTATACCTACACCGACGACTACAACCGCACGGTGAAAGTTCCCAACAATCCAAAACGGATTGTTTCTATATCGCCCGCCATTACCGAGG
>JAFZEK010000227.1 GCA_017560705.1 Bacteroidales bacterium
ACAGGTTTGAATCCTGTCGGAGTCACAAGCACTTGCTCGCCTAGACAAGTGCTTTTTTTTTGTTTATAAATAATATTTTTTCCACCCTTGGCGTGTGTATTTGTATAATTTACAGTGTAATAACCTCGTTTAGAATTAGCATTTCCTTCCTAATTACACTATTACTAATATATATCCAAGGGTGTTTTTTTTCCTCTTATTCCATGGGTTATTCTGCTTTCGGTTTTAGTTTCAGCCTTAGCCATGCATAGCCCACCACTCCCGACACTACCGATGCTATAAGCACTGCCAACTTGGTGACTTCCACCCATTTATGGACATCGAACGATAGTAGTGTGATAAAAATGGACATTGTGAAGCCTATGCCGGAAATGAAGCCTACGCCAGCTATGTGACTCCAATGCAAGGCTTTGGGTTTTAGAGCTACTCCGAAGCGTACAGCCATGAGGCTAAAGAGCAGTATGCCAATGGGTTTGCCAACCACTAGTCCTAGGAACGCCCCGATGGCCGAGGGCATGAATAGGTCTGAAAATGAGGTGGAACTGATGGTGATGGCGGTATTGGCGAGGGCAAAGAGAGGCAGCACTATGAATGCCACCGGCTTAGAGAGTGTCGACATCATTTTCGCAGACGGACATTGGGCTACATCTTTGGCACGGAAAGGCACTGCAAAAGCGAGGAGCACGCCCGTAAGAGTGGGATGAATGCCCGATTTCAGCATAAGCACCCACATAAGTAAACCGCCTATAATATAGGGTGTTAGGTTGAGAACGTTGGTACGGTTGAGAACAAGCAACACTCCGAAAATGAGCAATGCCAACATTAATGGCAGCCAATAGACAGTGCCGGCATAGAAAAATGCGATGATGAGGATGGCCCCCAAATCGTCGATGACGGAGAGGGCTACCAAAAAGATTTTCAGCGCCGTAGGCACCCTATTGCCCAAAAGAGAGAGCAAGCCCACAGCAAAGGCAATATCCGTGGCAATGGGAATACCAATATCGTTGGAAAAGAGAGTATTATCCGTTGTGGCAAAATATATTAAGGCCGGGACAAACATTCCGCCTATTGCCGCCCAAAAAGGGAGCATGGCATTGCGAAAACGTTTCAGTTCGCCCACATATATCTCACGTTCAAGCTCTAGGCCTATCATGAGAAAAAAGAGGGTCATCAGCCCATCGTTGATAATATGGAGGATGGAAAAACCGCCTATGGTCGTTTGCCAAAAGGCTTGATAATGACCACCAAAAGGCATATTGCTCAAAATCATTGAGAACAACACACTGCCAAATAATAAGAATCCGCACAGCTTTTCGCTGTTCAAAGTACCGTTTTTCAATGCTTTTTCCATGATTAAAATCTTTTTTTTCAGTTGGGAATAGTAACAAGAAATAAGGCGTTTTTGTTCGTAAAAAAAGTGACAGATGAGTAGTTTTTGACAAGGGATATACAACTATGACAGAGGGAGTTGGAATGTTGTCCCATATTATGACGGCATTTTATGGGACATTTAAGGTTCTTATCAAAAAAAAAGTGTATATTTGCAACATAAACTACTAAAGGGTATTTCTATAAACCATTGGTTTACACAGCGAAATAGCAGTGTAAGACATCTGAATACGAATAAAACATTACTATATATAATAAATAACACGATAATGAGAAAAATTTTTATGTGCATAGGGGCAGCAGGACTATTATTTTCTTGTAGCCCAAAGGAAAAGAGTGGTATGGAAAACGAAAGTTTTAAATACCTTGTAGATGAGTTTGCAGACTTAAAGGTTATGCGTTATCAGATACCAGCATGGGACTCGCTAAGCTTGCAACAAAAGGAATATTTGTACTGCCTGGGAGAAGCTGCCAAATATGGTAGAGACATCCTTTGGGATCAACATTTTAAGTACAATATGGCAATCCGCAAAACGCTTGAAGGCATTATAAACACTTATAGCGGTGAAAGGAACACTGCTGATTATGAAAGTTTTATAGTGTATGCCAAACGAGCATTTTTCAGCAACGGTATTCATCACCACTATGCAGAAGATAAGTTCTTTCCAGAATTTTCGGAAGCCTACTTTGCAGAACTTATAAAGAACAGCGACCACTCCACTTTGCCACTGAAAGAGGGCGAAAGTATAGAAGAATTCACAGCGTTCATCACTCCTATAATCTTCGACAAGGAGCTGTATAAAACACGCAGAAACAGCGGACAAGGGATAGACATAGTGGCTACCTCGGCAGTAAACTTCTACGACGGAGTGTCGCAAAAAGAAGCTGAAGAATTTTATGCCAAAATGCAAGACCCTAAGGATGAGACACCAATATCCTACGGCTTGAACTCTAAACTAGTGAAAAAAGACGGCAAAGTGACTGAAGAAGTGTATAGTGCCAACGGCCTTTACGGTGAAGCTATCAGCAAGATAATCTATTGGTTAGAAAAAGCTAACGCAGTGGCTGAAAACGATGTTCAACGCAACTATACCAACCTTTTGATAGAATATTACAAGACAGGCGACCTTAAAATATGGGACGACTACAATGTGGCATGGGTTCAGGACGTTGAATCGACCGTGGACTATGTGAACGGCTTTATCGAAGACTACAGCGACCCACTAGGCCGCAAAGCTACCTGGGAAGCAGTGGTGAACTTTAGAGATTTTGAAGCTAGCAAACGCTCTAAAACCATCAGCGACAACGCACAATGGTTTGAAGACAATTCACCTGTAGACGACCGCTTCAAGAAAAAAGAAGTGAAAGGCGTGTCGGCCAAAGGAATTATAGCTACAACTTTAGCCGGCGACTGTTTTCCAGCACCTCCTATCGGAATCAACCTTCCAAACGCAGACTGGATACGCAAAAATCATGGGTCTAAATCGGTGACTATCACCAACCTTATGGAAGCCTATGACAAAGCTGCCGAAGAATCGCCAAAGAGCATGCTTAGCGAATTTGCTTACAGCCAAGAAGAAATAGACCTTTGCAAAAAATACGGCTCGTATACCAGCGTGGTACACACCGACTTGCACGAATGCTTAGGCCATGGTTCGGGACAATTGTTGCCAGGCACACAACCTGGTGCATTGAAAGAATACAGCTCGGCATTGGAAGAAGCACGTGCCGACTTGTTTGGCTTGTATTATTGTGCAGATCCTAAGATGGTGGAACTAGGTATCATGCCCGACGGCGAAGCCTATAAAGCAGAATACATCTCGTTCATCCGCAATGGTTTGATGGGACAATTGGCACGCGTAGAACTAGGCAAAACCATCACCGAATCGCACATGCAAGATAGAAAACTTATATCCGAATGGTGCTACGAACATGGCAAAGCCGACAACGTGATAGAAAAGAAAATCAAAGACGGCAAAACATTCTTCGTTATCAACGACTTTGAAAAACTACGTATATTGTTCGGAGAATTGTTGGCCGAAATACAACGCATAAAATCAGAAGGCGACTATGAAGCAGGCAAGGCAATGGTGGAAACCTACGCCGTACAAGTGGACCCTGAAATACATAAAGAAGTGAAAGACCGCTACAATGCCCTAGGCATAAAACCTTACGGAGGATTCATCAACCCCGAAATAGTGCCTGTGGTAGAAAACGGCAACACTGTGGACTACAGAATAGAATATCCATCGGATTTCTTACAACAACATATCGACTACGGCAAGAAATACTCTACACTTAGTGTAATTCGTCAATAAACTATACGATTTGGGGGTACGTTGCAGACAATGTATCCCCATTTTTTAAGCTAAAACTCAACTACAAAAGAAGAAAAACATACGACAATATATATACATCCAAATAGCACCCAAAAAGGCGTTTTGCACGGACGAAAAAACGATTATTTTCCTCAAACCGGGCTAAAAACGGGAAAAACAAGCCTCGTAACACACTGACTACTATAGATGTAAAATAATTTCTGGATAATAGATTGTTGCATTCAGTATTTTTTTGTAATTTTGCACCTTATTTTGTATTGAGTACTAGATTATAAATACGTGCTTTCCCTCCTCTACAAGCGGTAGAAAAAGGGGCTTTAGACAATGAAAATACGAGAAAGAAAACGGGCATGTGTGAGATATTTTGATAGCAACTCAGTCGGCTCATCCTTGATGAAACCAGCAATGATTGCAACAAGGAACTTAGAAAATGAATAACAAGAATAAAAAAAACATAATACTAAATATACAGAACACTAAAACATGGCTACAAATACTAAAACAGAAGGAA
>JAFZEK010000228.1 GCA_017560705.1 Bacteroidales bacterium
CCGAAATCTTTCTATTTCTTTTGGGGTCGCATAGCCCGCTATGATGGGTCAAAAGAAACTAGAAATCTTTCTAGTAAAAATTCGCAAATCACTTGCAAAGCAATTTTTAGAAGTTGCCTTAAGAGATGGGTAATGTTGTTGTCTAATTGTCTATAGATGAAAAGACAATTGCAATGAGGTAATGTGTTTATTTTAATGTGTTGTTTAGAAGATAGATGTAGAGCGTTTTTTTTCATCCCGATGCAATTGAATTTCCCTCGAGGATGTAGACTTATTTTCCTCGTGATGTAGTTGAAATTTCCTCGAGGATGCAGATAAAGGTTTAAGTTTTAGGCGTATGCTTGCTACGCCTAAAACTATGATTATAAGTGTTCTTCTGAAAGATTTGAATTCTTGAGCGAACTGCTTTTGTTCAAAGATTTTGTTTGCTTTGCTTATGAGCAACTACGTCTGTTGTTTTGTTTGAAATTGCCTATATATTAAGACCTTTTACGTTAGGTTTGTGTGCTACAAAGTCTTTTAAGTAGAATGGTTCAAAGTATGCTAAGTTTTCGAACTCTTTGTTGTTGAATTTCTTTTCGGCTAAAACGGTCATACCTTTTGCCGATATTTGGAATGTAGTGTCGAAAGAGACGTTTTCTTTTGGCTCTAATATAGGTTTTGTTTTAGCTGCACCATCACCGATGAAACATATAGGATTTTCGTTTAGCCATTGGTCGTATGTTGTTTCTGTTACGATGTCTGCCGTAGTGGGACGCACTGTGTTCCCGTCTTTGTCGAAAATGGCGGCATATACTTCCATTCTTCGAGCATCTATCATTGGGCAGATGAGGCTGTTTGTGTCGTGGTGTTGCATTAGGTAGCCTAATGCGATGTTTTGCAAAGTGTTTATTGCAAGTAGAGGAATATCTAGTGCATAGCATAATCCTTTGGCTGTGGACACTCCTATGCGAAGCCCGGTGTAGGAGCCCGGTCCGCTACTTACACACACTGCATCAAGCTGATTATATTCTGTTTGAGTATTTCGCATTAGCTCTTCGATGAGTGTAGATAGTTTTGACGAATGGGAGTTAGCTTCGCTGCTAGTGCATTCGCTTAATATTTTGCCATCTTTTTCTATTGCTACGGAGCATATTGGTGTAGCGGTTTCTATGAGTAGTATTGTTGCCATCTTTCTTATTTTCGATTTGTGTTTTTTATAGTTTGTAGGATACGCCTCCTGTTACTTTTGGGTTGTCGTCGGCGTTGGGTCCTGCTAAAATGTCGTATATTATTCCGGAATATACGGTTACGTGGCTATTTATCTGCTTGGTGTAGCCTCCGCCTATCCATAGTGCTGAGCTTACACCTCGTATTCGGCTGCCGTTCATATCGTTGAAGATAATGTAGGGGTTGTAGGTATACTGTCCATGGATATACATATTTGCCATTATGGTGTATCGAGCGGAAAGCCCAAAACCGTAGCTGAATTCGGACGTGCTATATTTATTATCCCAAGAGTATTCGCAAATGACGGATAAAGATGTTTGTAGCTTTGATGTAAGGCGTAGGCCAAAGGTAGGTGATACTCCTACTATACCTGTGCGGTTTCCTATGTTGAATGCTACATCTCCGCCCACTTCTATCCTGTTTTTTAGCCATGAGCTTAGCTTGTTGGTGCTAGATGTGGATGTGTTTTGTGCTATTGCATTTGGCAAACAAATGCTTATAAACAGCAACACCAATCCTACTTTTTTTATCGTTTCTTTCATTAGTCTGTTTTTTTATAATAACACACAAGGGTGGTTATATATTTTATCTATTGTAAATTTTATTTTGCATTGCAATATGTGGAAAACGGGCAAAAATCGCAGTTCTTTTTCATTGGCTTTGCCACAAATGGTACTTCAGGGTCTAGTATTTCTCCGATTATATCTAATAGTATAGTTTCAAAGGCGGCTAGAATTTCGTCGGTTACAAATGTGTGCAACACTTTCTTTGGGCTTTGACACATTTGTAGTTTCATGAAGCTCGACGAGAAGTTGTTTAGTGCATATATTCCTGCTGTAAGTGGCTCGGTTATATCTTGTTCTTTGGTGTATAGCCATGAATAGGTTAGCAGCTGAAAACATTTGTCTTTTATGCTTTCTTTGTCTGTTTGTCCTATAATGAACTTGAGGTCAGAATCTTTTACGCTACCACTTTTGTAGTCTATAATTCTTATATTGCCGTTCTCTATGTCTATGCGGTCGATGGTGCCAATGATTTTAGCGGTTGTTCCACCGTCGGGCCCAATGGTTATGTTATGAGTGTATTTTTTTTCTAACTCTTTTATTTGCACTTTTTTGCCTGCTTCTAAATCCTTTATCTGTTGTTTTAAGAAGTTGGTTACTATGGATTTTATAATGCTTCGGCAAAGGTAGTCTTTTCCGCTAGTGGTGTATTTTGCGTCTAATACGCTACTTAGTTTCTCATCCAGTGTGTTTAGGTAAGTGGTTAGTAATTCTTTGTTTAGGTATCCGTCGGGATATTGTTCTGGAGCAAAGAACTCTTCTAGCAGGCTGTGTATCACCGAGCCTA
>JAFZEK010000229.1 GCA_017560705.1 Bacteroidales bacterium
AGTACATACCTTGTGGTATTTATGGCTCTGAAACTCGTACTTATATAGATTTAGGGTTGTTCAAGAGCTTTTATTTAGCCGATAGTTGGAGGTTGGTGTTGGATTTTGGTTTGAATTTGAATAGTACTAATGTGCTTACTAATGCTATGGAAATAGGGGGAAAAGAGTACAGCATCCTGGATGTGTGGAATGGTAATTCTCCCAATATGGGTATGCAATCCTACGACTATTATCAGTCGGGTGTGGGCTATGGATTTTTTGTTACGCCTAATTTGGAATATATTTTTTCCAATTCGATGGGTGTAGACTTTGGTTTTTCTTTTTATTATACCAAGATAAACATTCCTGGCTACGAGGCTTTCAAACCTCAATATGTGTTTTATATTCGTTTTCTTACCAATAAGTTTTAGTGCAGATGTTGTTGTTTAAGGATTTGTTTTCGGTGACGTCGGAGGATTATGGCTTTGCTCAAAATCTATTCGAAATGGCTTTTCCTATAGATGAAAGACCATTGTTTCATACACTAGCTAGCAGGGATAAATCTAAGTTTTCTTTTCAGGTGGTTTATGACGAGGCTATGCCTATTGGTTTGTTGAGCCATTGGGTGTTTGAGGGTGGTGTTGTGTATATAGAGCATTTTGCAGTGGCAGAGCAGTTGAGAAATGCCGGCTATGGCAAAAAGATATTAGAAGCTTTTATGTCTACAGGGTTAGAGCAAGTGGTGCTGGAAGTGGAAAAACCATCGACGGAAATCGCTTGTAGGCGAAAGAATTTTTATAAGAGATTGGGTTTTGTGGATAATTCTCAGCAGTATTTTCAGCCGTCTTATCATGGCAATGATGAAATGTTGCCTATGGATATATTGTCGTTAAAGCCTTTGTCGGATGAGTCTTTCTGCGAAGTTAAATCTATGTTGTATAAATACGTGTATCATAAGTTATGAAGATTGTCATGATGTTTAATGTTGGGCTAAGGAAGGTTGTGTGTTTTAGTGCATTCCTTTTTATTGGACTTGTAGTAGTGGGTCAGGGGATCCAAGTTGGGGCAGAGCGTATGGATTGGTATTTGCCTTTGTTGAAAGGAAAGAAAGTTGGAGTGGTTGCTAATCCATCTTCGAGGGTAGGGACTACTCATTTGGTGGATACACTTATAAGCGAAGGTGTGGATATTAAAGCAATATTTTGTCCAGAGCATGGTTTTAGAGGACAAGCTGAAGCAGGTGCTACTATAAATAACGAAATTGATTCCAAGACGGGTATTCCTATTGTGTCGTTGTATGGAAAGAATAAAAAGCCTTCGGCTGTTAATCTTAAGAATATTGATGTTTTGGTGTTTGATATACAAGATGTAGGAGCAAGGTTTTACACTTATATATCCACTTTGCATTATGTTATGGAGGCTGCTGCCGAAAATGGTAAAAGAGTGGTAGTGTTGGATAGGCCTAATCCTAATGGTTTCTATGTGGACGGACCTGTGCTTAAACCGGAGTATAAATCCTTTGTAGGTATGCATCCTGTGCCTATTGTTCATGGAATGACTATTGGCGAATATGCACTTATGATTAATGGCGAGCGTTGGCTGGCCAATAGCGTTAGGTGTTCTTTGGATGTTGTAAGTATGAACCATTATACTCACGATAGTTTATATAATTTGCCAGTGTCGCCTTCACCCAATTTGCGTACTATGAACGCTATTTATTTATATCCCAGTCTTTGTTGTTTTGAAGGTACTTCGGTGAGTGTAGGCAGGGGAACAAATCATCCTTTCGAGGTAATAGGTACACCTTACTTTAAATGTATAGTAGATGGCTATAATATTTTCTTTACTCCAAAACCGATAAAAGGTGTAAGCGAAAATCCTTTACATAACGGAAAAAGTTGTGTCGGATGGGAATTGATAGGTGATAGTTATAAAATATTGGAAACAAAGAAACTTAATTTGTCCTACCTTATCGATATGTACAAATGCAGCAACGACGATAAGTTTTTTAATTCATTCTTTGAAAAGCTGATGGGTACAGGCGAATTAAGGAAGCAGATAATAGCAGGACTTAGCGAGGATGAGATAAGAAACTCGTGGCAACCTGCTTTGACTAAGTTTAAGGATATAAGGAAAAAATATTTGCTCTATAAGGATTTTGAGTAGTATTACACAAAATAGGGTTAGCTTTAAATCATTGTAGGGCTAACCCTATTTTCGAGCAAGGGATTGAATAGTTGCCTTTATTCATTCATTAGCATTTGTTCGGCATTGTTGCGGATGCGTTGCATTGTTTTGCGTTCGGCAGGTACTAATTTGTTGGTATAGTATTCTGCGGTTTTCCCTTGATGATAATGCCATGTCATGCGTTTTAGTTCTTGTTCTTTCTTGTCTAGGTCTAGCCGGTCAAGCACTTCGATAGCTTTATTCCACTGATGTTCGTGTAGGTATAGCTGAGCCAAGTTGAAGTAGGCGTAGCTGTAGGCCGGACTTATTGTTATAGTTTTTTGCAAAAGAGATATAGCCGTGCCCATGTTGTGTTCTACAGTGTATTCTAGTCGTCCTAAGTCGGTTAAGACTTGCTTGCACCAAGGTGCAGCTTCTTGTGCCGTGCGAAAAGCTTCTATTGCAGGCTTGTTTTGATATTCGCGTGCCATGCCTTCATAGTAGGCTAGGGGCATACCCAGTGGTGTTAAGTTGTACCATGGTGTCAGAGCTTCGTGGCAGTGCTTTTCTACGTCCTCCCATTGTCTATTATGTATGCCACCGACAATGTAGTTATAATGGCTTTCGCTACGCCATCGGGTTATCCCTATCAGTATAGATAGTATTACGAGAATGAGACTTGCCAAATACATGATTCTGATTCTCTCGGTTGGCTTGTTAATAGGTTTTGGCAATGCTAAAGTAATAGCTGTTGCACATAGGATAGTTATCCAAATGAGAATCTCCATGCGGTCTATTGGGAAGTCGAACAGAGCGAAAGCCATAGAGCCTATAATGAATGCGGCTACTAAGCGGCTCATCTTTCCATGCCTGTTTCTTTTCGTCGATAGAACTCGTAGAAGGAGCGAGATGAGAGCTGTTGACATAAGTGCTAGACCTATATAGCCTGTTTCGGAGAGTAAGCGTAGGTATTCGTTGTGCGGACGGGTGAAGTTGTAGTCCAATGTATTTATAGAAAAGACATCGCCGGTTCCAACAGAGGGGTAGCACACTTTCCAATTGCCAGTACCACATCCTAAGACAGGCTGTTCTTCCACCATTCGGAATGTCATTCGCCATAATGCTTGGCGTTCGTATATGGAGGCACTAGCACGCAAGCCTCCTTCTTGTCCTGGTTCATTTAGTTTATATTGGCTAAAGATGTGTGAGCCGCCTACTACTATGACACAAAAAATCAATGTTGTGCCAAAGGTGTAGTACCACCTATGGGGTGTGCTAAATCTCATGACAGTCAATGCAATTACTATGGCTACTACAGCTACCCAGGCAGCACGTGCCTGTAGGAATATTATCATTCCTATTTGTGCAGCAAGTAGTGTAAGATATAGCACTTTAACTGTAGGCTTAGCACGTAGTTTAAGGCGAAGCAAAGGGAATGTCATTGTAAGAACTATCAGCATGGAATAGGTGCCTTTATGAGTGAATAGCGATGTCACAGCATAACGGCTACTCCACGAAAAGTCGCCGAGTTGAGTCATTTGATGTATGGCGACAGCGAGCGAGATGATAAATATTACAGCAGAGGCGTGTGCCATCATTGTAATAAAGTGTGCAGGCTTTTGCTGTGCAAATGAGTATGTGAACGACAAGGCGACGAACACCGTTGCCCATTTTGCTGCTTCAAAGACAGCTTCGGCTTTGTTGGGTGCCCATACTATGGATAATGCTTGCAAGATTACAAAAAGGGCGAATGCGATAGTACCTATTGTTATGGGGAGATTATTTTTCCAATATTGTCGGCCAAATATCAATGCAATAAGTAGAGCTGTTGCTGCCACTGTAAAGCGTACAATGTTGGACATGTCGGCTAGGAGAGGTGAAAATGATAGTGTAGCCAAACATACTAATAGACCGAAGACCAAGCGGTGATATCGCTCAGTCTTCGGTGTAGCTATTGGCGAATAGCTATGTTTTGGAGTATTGTTGTTTTTCTTATTAGCCATTGATTTCTATTTTACTACAAGTTTTCGTACAGATA
>JAFZEK010000230.1 GCA_017560705.1 Bacteroidales bacterium
AAAGTAATGGTAGTATGTTCTAAAGATGCTGATTTCGCATCGTTCGCAGATTCTAACTATGTTGTTGGCACTATGTTTGGTGCTGATGATACTGTAGTATATGTGGGTACTGCTTCTTCTTTTAAACATAAGAATTTGTTGTCAAATGAAGTATACTATTATAAAGTATATACAAAGATTACCGATAGTACATATAGTAATGGTGTAGTAGTAGCCGGTGTCACTTATTGCGAAGCAACAAATGCTTATCCTTATACTGAGGATTTTTCTTCGGGAATGCCAGATTGTTGGAAACAAGAAGTGTCGGACGGTGCTAATTCATGGGTAGTAGCTAATTCAGCCTTGTCGTGTGTTACTTCTGATGACTCTTTGGCTTCTAGCAGAATTATTATGTCGCCTTTCGACTTTACAGGTGCACTGAATGCTGTGATGAAGATAAAGCTGAATACAACCACATCTGCTGCAGATAATAATGTATTCTCGGTGTGGTATAAGAATGATGCTTTAGGTGAATGGAAATGTCTACAACGTTACGATGGTAGAATTAATTCAGAGGTAATGCTTAGTCTGCCAAAATTGTCGAATTTCTATTTAATATCGTTGGTGGCAGAATCAGGCAATGGTGCTACTATCAATATAGATCAAATAGATATAGAGACCTACATGGATAGCTCATTGATAGTCGTGGCTTCTACTAATGGTTATGGTACTATTACTCCAAGCGGTGTTACTCAGTTGCAAAATGGAGATGGAATAACATATATTATAGAGCCTAATGAAAACTATATAATAGATTCGTTGTACGTGGATGGTAAGGCTTTTGTATTGGATACTACAGTTTATGAGTTGGAAAATGTGAAAGATAATCATACTATATATGTAACATTTGCAAGCACAGTGTCTACTCCATGTGTGGACGATATTGATTATAAAGTGGGTATCTATCCTAATCCTGCTAGCGATAAATTGACAATTGATGTCAATTTAGGCGGAGAAACGATGTGTATCATTTACGATATGAGTGGAAGGAAATTGATGGAACGGAATGTTTCAGATAATGGAAAAAACACTCTTTCTGTTTCGAATTTGAAAGATGGAGTTTATATTGTAAAGATACTAAATAGTAGGTTCGAAAAGACAGAGAAATTAATAATAAAAAGATAGAGCAATAGAAAAAACTCATTATTAACATTGTTTAGTAATGAGTTTTTCTTTTTTTAAGAATCATTTTACGCATCTTTTGTGTCATATATTCTAGAATGAAAATGCTAGATGAAGATATAATAAAGGCTTGTAAGCGAAAAGACCAAAAGGCTTTCCGCATAGTGTACGAAACGTATTCTCCAAAAATGATGGGGATAAGTTTGCGGTACATGAAAAATAGATTTGAAGCTGAAGAAGTTCTTCAAGATAGTTTTATCAAGCTGTATCTAACGATAGATAAGTATAAGTTTAAAGGATCTTTTGAAGCATGGCTAAGAAAAATTGTGGTCAATACGGCTATTAATAAATTGAGAAGCGTAATAAAGAACGAGATGTTGCAAATAAACGAAGAAGTTCTTAATATAAAAGATTCTTCGGAAGCAGAAAGTGAACATTATTCAAGCTTTGAAAATCCTGAAGGTTACAGCATGGACGAAATGCTGACGGCTATTCAGCAGCTGTCGGATAGAAATAGGGTAATCTTCAATTTGTCGGAAATAGAAGGTTATTCAGTAAGAGAAATAGCTAACGAAACGAACTTGTCGGAACATACAGTACGCTCTACATTGAGCCGTGCAAAGACAATAATAAGGATAAACTTGGAAAAAAATAGAAAGGCAAATGATGCAAAAGAAAAATAATACATATACATCTTTTAAAGATGCTTTTAGAGAATTTGAAGAACAGCCAAGGACTGAGGTGTGGGAAAATATAGAGACTTCCATGCTCAAGTTGCGTAAGGCAAAGATGAAACGAAACATAGTTGTAGGTTCATCATTGGCTCTTGCTGTGGCTGCTTTGTCGTTTTTTATGATCAATAATGCAATGGAAACAAGTAATGATTCGATAAGTAATAAGATGTCGAATTATAATTATAATGATAAAAATATCGTTTCGAATAGCATTGTGACGGAAAAAGAACTAGATGGAGTATTTGATGAAGCTATTAATGAAGAATTGGGAGGTGCTACTTCTGTAGTGAAAGAGTTGCCTACTTTTGTAGCTGAAAATAAGATAGCTAAAGAAGTAGTTTTAAACAATGTGTCGGAGAAAACTTCGGATGAATATATGGAACAGACTATTGCGGATATTTCTAATACATCAAGTTCTAAACAGGAGTCTGCGAATCCTACAACTGCAAATGAAAAAGGAATGGTAGAGAATAAAAAACAATCGACAGAAGTAAATGAATCTATATATCCAGCTGTTGCTACTGATGATTCAAAAGAAGCTGAAAGAAATATCACGGTAAGTAATAAGTCGAGAGATAGTGAGAATAAAGAGAGTGTTTTAGAAGAAAATGTTGAAAGCCAAAGTGGAGAAAGCTTTAAAGAAGAATCGCTTACTGCTGTATTACATGTGCCTACAGCATTTACTCCAGATGAATCGGAGAATAATCGCTTCTACGTAAAGGGTGTAAACATAAAGAAATATGAAATTCATATATTCTCGAAAACAAGGACATTGGTTTATTCTTCTACTGATATTAATGGCTCATGGGATGGAACATATAATGGAGAGATGATGGAGATGGGTGTTTACGTATTTATGATTATGTATACGGATATGAATAATGAGTCGCATCAGAAAAATGGAACAATTATGCTTTTGAGAAGAAAATAGTTGTAGGCAACTTCTAAAAATTGCTTTGCAAGTGATGAAAAAAGCTCTAAGAAAAAGCGAAAATAAAAACAAGAGTTCTCGCAGAATATTTATCCTTTTGAAGGGATATAATGTGTTGAAGCGAGGTAACGTAATGAAATTCTTTTTGTTATATTGTTTTCGTTTCTTTTTGGAGCTTTTTGTGTTTAAATACTCAAAAAATCTTTTTTTTGGAGCTTCGAATGCTCGAAAACGATGCTTTTTAGTAGGAGTTCCATGCAAATATATTTGAAGATATTGTACTTTTAAACAGTATGTTGTGATGTTGATGGTAAAAAAAGTTAGAAAAAATTTGGCAGTTTGAAATAAAAGTACTATCTTTGCAAACGAATTTAAAAACACGGTGGGTGTAGCTCAGCTGGTTAGAGTGCCGGATTGTGGTTCCGAAGGTCGTGGGTTCGAGTCCCATCTCCCACCCAAAAAAGTAAAGGAGAATGTTTCAGAGAAACTTCTCCTTTATTCGTATATATAAATATGATTCGTAAAGTCTTCAAGTAGTTTTTGATTGTTCAGCAATTCCTTTTTCTAATAGAGAGTGGATGCTGAAAGTTATTACTGAAAAATGGAGTCTAGTCATAGCATCTTTCTTTCAAACGGGTATTTGATGATAATGTCGAATGCTGATAGGATGGAAATGTGATTTTGGATTATATGTTTGCGGTAGGTGAATATTTAGGAGTGAGATAGGCTGTAAAATTTTAAATACTAGTAGTTATTATCCTTCATTGGAGTTTAGGATAAGAGGGGCAAAGAAGTGTAAATATTCTACCCCGATGGTGTTGAATTTTCCTCCCGATGAAAATCAAATTTCCTCGGGATGGAAATTTTGTTCTATGCTGGTGTTATTTTGGATAGATTATTTTGGATAGTTAATTTGAAGCAACTTCTAAAAATTCCACGTTTCGGATAAACAAAAGAGTGTTCTTTGAAACTTTTGCGTGCGTTGACTTCGTCGATGTTGCTATCGCTCGAAATAGCTAATGCTTGGGCATTGCTCTTTACTCGCTTAATCGCAACGTTGCGTTTTTTACCGAAATCTTTCTATTTCTTTTTCAATCGCATAGCCCGCTATGCTCAATCAAAAGAAAGTAGAAATCTTTCTAGCAAAATTCCACAAATCACTTGCAA
>JAFZEK010000032.1 GCA_017560705.1 Bacteroidales bacterium
CTATGTAAAGCATTTTGGTATTTGGACGTATAGCTTTCTTTATGTTTTCTACGTCTTCGGTTTTCACGTAAGTGCTTTCTACACCAAAACGAGACATGTGTCCTTCCATCATTGTGCGAGAAGCACCGTATACAGCGTCGGAGCTTATCATGTGGTCGCCAGCATTAAGGTAGGCCATATATACAGTAGATACTGCAGCCATACCGGAAGCAAAAGCTACTGCTCCAAAGCCGTGTTCTAGTTCTGACACTTGGCGTTCTAGTGCCGACACTGTGGGGTTGCCTATACGAGTGTAGATGTATCCGTCTTTTTCGCCTGCAAAACAAGCTGCACCGTCTTCGGCACAATCGAAGCGGAATGTAGATGTTTGATAAATTGGCACTGTAGCTGCCTTGTATTCATCGTGGTGTCCTCCACCGTGTATTAGTTTGGAATTAAATCCAAGATTTTTTGTATCTATCATTTGTTTTATCTGTTTTTTTAGTGGCAGTTTCTAAAAAGTGTTTTTTTCTGCAATGTGCGGACTTATTAGAAGTTGCCGTTAGTTTTTAATAGTTTGCTTACCAAAAAGTAATTTGCAAAGGTACGTTTTTTTTCTGAACAAAACACAGTTTTTCCTATGCAAAAAGTTTTCGGAATGCTTCTTCTATTATTCCTAATTCTATTATTTCAATGTTGTATTTACTTTTGTCCAAACTTTTAGCATTGTATTTGGAAATGAATATTCTTTCAAAACCAAGTTTGTTGGCTTCGGCTATGCGTTGTTCCACTCTGTTTATGGGTCTTATCTCGCCCGAGAGTCCTATTTCCGCAGCAAAACAATCGTTGGAATTTATTGGAATATCCACGTTGGATGATAGTATTGCTACCACCACAGCAAGGTCTAGTGCGGGGTCGTCCACTTTTATGCCACCGGCGATGTTTAAGAACACGTCTTTGGCCCCTAATTTAAAGCCGCAACGTTTTTCCAGTACAGCCAATAGCATAGACATTCTTCGGAGGTCGAAGCCTGTAGCCGAACGTTGTGGAGTGCCATATACCGCACTGCTCACAAGGGCTTGTATCTCTATGAGCATTGGTCGTAAACCCTCCAAAGTGGCTGATATTGCGGTGCCGCTCAGATTCTCATCTCTGTGGGAAAGAAGTATTTCCGATGGATTAGCCACCTGTCTTAGGCCGCTGCCTTGCATTTCGAATATGCCAAGCTCTGCCGTGCTACCGAAGCGGTTTTTTATGGAACGCAGTATGCGGTAGCCGTAGTTGCGGTCGCCTTCGAACTGCAACACGCAGTCTACTATGTGTTCCAATATCTTAGGGCCGGCTATGGCTCCGTCTTTTGTTATGTGACCTATGAGTATGACGGGGGTGCCTGTTGCTTTGGCAAAACGCTGAAACTCCGCCGTGCATTCCTTTATCTGCGACACACTGCCTGCCGACGATTCTATGACGCTCGTCGTAAGTGTTTGGATAGAGTCTATTACCACTACATCGGGTTGCAGGGCTTCGATATGGCTAAATATCTGCTGTGTAGATGTTTCGGATACTACGTAGCAGTTGGATGGTGTAGTGCTTATCCTTTCGGCTCGCATGCGTATCTGCTGTTCGCTTTCTTCGCCACTCACATATAGAACTTTCTTGCCGGGCATGGTGAGGGCTATTTGTAGAAGCAGTGTAGATTTGCCGATACCCGGCTCGCCGCCAATGAGTAGCAACGACCCTCTTACCAGTCCGCCACCAAGCACTCGGTCGAACTCGTGGTTCGTAGTGTCTAAACGTTCTTCCTTGCTGTAGCTTACTTCATGGATGAGCTTAGGAACGCTGGTAGGGGCACTTGTCGAGGTCTTTTCCCACTTGTTGTTACTGTCGTCGCGTTTTACTACTTCTTCTACAAAGCTGTTCCAGCTGCCACAGTGTGGGCATTTGCCCAACCACGACGACGACTGTGCTCCACAGTTTTGACAATAATAGAATGCTTTGCTTTTAGCCATGCCTCATATAATATATATAGTATACCCCTATTTTATTCTACAATAATTTTTCGGTAGATAGGAGCGTCTTTGCCCGTATATACTGCTAGGATATATAATCCTCTTTGCATGTTTTGCAAGTTTAGTGATGTCGAATTGTCGCTCACATCTTGGCTGATAAGTATGCGTCCTGTAGCGTCGATGAGTGCAACGGAGTGTATTCTTTCCGAAGCGTTGTCGATGAACACAATATCCTTAGTAGGATTGGGGTATATTTTCAAATTGTTTATGTCGTATACGCCGGCTATGGAAGCATTAGAATCTATGGTTATCACTTTCTGTATGGTGTCGTAAATGCAGTGGCGTTCTGCTATCAATGTTACAGTATGATTTCCAACTTCGGAGAATGTGTATACGGCGTTTTCAGCCAACGAAGTGTCGCCGTTCTCGAAAATCCATTTGTAGGAATGAGCTAGTTCCGATTGATTTTCAAACTGCACTGAGTAGCCATATATGGTAGCCGAAAAATCGGCAGAAGGTTTTACGCGTAGCCAGTTGTCTAAAGAATCGTATACCACAGTCCTTACGGCTTCTATAATAGTTTGAGCCTCTGCTTCATCCACGTTTGCATAGTAGTTTATTTCTCTTGGGTCGCTTTGGTGTATTATTGTGAAAAAAGTACAAGCTGCAGCGTAAGTACCTGATAACGAAGGGTGGCTTCCATCTTCTTGATATAGTTTTATTTCAGGGTATTTCTTGCGAATATAACGCCACACACGACCCACTGGGGCAACGGCAGCATCGTTTTCTTCTTTCATTATCATATAGCGTTCGTATAGAAGGCTATCCATTCCTTCGTATGTACCAAGCGGCGGAAAATACTGGGCGTTTTCTTGGTCGCCATTTTCGCGTCCCCATGTCATGAAGAATATTGGGGTGGCACAATAGCTATGAGCGTAGATGCTGTCTACTAGTTGTTGTGCATAGGGAAAACACTCATTTTCTACTTGATGAATAGGAAATGATGGTAGCTGACTTTGCTCTTGCAGAATAACATAGCTCCAATTGCCTTGTTGAATAAGTTGCATTGAGCGATTGCTACAATGTTGTTGGAATGTTGCTCCCCCTGGAGTTTCTACAAAATCGGTGGAGTAAGAGTAAGGTTTGCCGGCATGGAATGATATTTGAAAAACCATTTGGGGCAAATTGTTGCTACTTGTGTAACTGTTGCCTATGAAAAGCACGGAATTGTTGCGTCCTTGTGTGTATGCACTGCTAAAGCAACTAATAATCACAAACGATAATAGTAATGATAATCTTCTCATCTCTTTATATATTTTAATTTTTATACATTGATTTTTTTTCTTTTATGCATTGATAATAAGTAATTAATAATATCTATTACAAATACCTAAGCGTGGGCAAAGATACGATTTTTTTTTGACAACTTCTAGCAGAAACGGTAATAAAGTTTTTAAAAAGTACAAGGTTTGAATATAGACATATAATATGAGCAACTTCTAAAAACACCATCTGTGCAAAAGCTCATAAAACAAAAACTTATCTCCACAGAATAGGGTGATTTTAGAAGTTGTCGTTTCTTTGACGGGTGCATTTATTCTCGTTTCTATTTCGTTTTCACTATGCGAGTAGAATAATTGTCTATCTTTATGATATATACGCCATCGGAGTAGGTAGAGAGGTCGAAAGTGAGCTTAGCGGCTTGTGCTTGCTTGGTTTGCAGCAAGGTGCCGTGGATATTATAGAGGTATACTTCTTTGTTCTCATAGCCTTGAGGCAGAGTTATTTCTACTATGCCAGTGGTTGGATTAGGATGCACTTCTATAGGGCTACTTTCTGCTTCCATTATACC
>JAFZEK010000231.1 GCA_017560705.1 Bacteroidales bacterium
AAGGACTAATGTTTTTTTTGAGTTAACTCAAAATCTCCTGAGAGTTAACTCAAAATTTCCTACGAGTTAACTCAGCGTATATACAAGAGTTAACTCAAAATCTTCTACGAGTTAACTCAAAATTTCCTGAGAGTTAACTCATTTTTTTTACTTCTAATAGAACTACAACCTAAATTGGGCAATACACAGGATGGCTACTACATTACCCCGCACAAAACTAACACAGCATAATGCAAAAAAAAAGAGAAGAAGTCCTTAGCATTTATATCAGCTACAGACTTCTTCTCTTATCAAATCTTATAAGGCAATTGCCTTTATTTCTTCAACGAATATTCGGCAAGAGCCCCACCTCTTCCACAAACTCGTTCTACAATAAGACTAACAGCATCTTTGTTGTTCTCAGTAATCTTTATCTTAAGTTTTCTGGTGTAGACTTCGTT
Source organism: Bacteroidales bacterium (assembly GCA_017560705.1). Lineage (GTDB taxonomy): Bacteria > Bacteroidota > Bacteroidia > Bacteroidales > P3 > HGM05376. The sequence continues at coordinate 441 of JAFZEK010000231.1, forward strand.
GCCTTCATCTTTCCAGTCCGAAGCTTTTACCACTTTTATACCATCCAACTTAAACTTTGTTGCATCTACAGGTATACCACAATTGCCATGTGTTGTTTCAAATCTTACTACCAACACATACTCTTCACCCACTTTCACCTTAGCAGGATTTACTGTTTTGCCCTTATTGTCTTGCAAAACAAACTCTATGCTACATGCATAGGACGACACTGCTGTAGCTACAAAAAGAAGCAGTGCTACCAAAATTTTCTTTATCATCTTTATCGTATTATTATTTTATATTTTCAACAATTCCATTATTTAGCAGCTTCCACCTTTTCTTTCTTTGGGAATATTATAGACAATAGGATGCTCAACACCAATATGCCGGCTATTATAAGCAACGACATTCCAGTGCCTATCTCTATATGCCAGAAGGTGTGCAACAACATCTTTACGCCGATGAAAGTAAGCAACACGCCTAAGCCATACTTCAAAGTCCAGAACATATTCATAACATTGCTTAGCATGAAGAACAACGAACGCAATCCTAATATAGCAAAAATATTAGAGAAGAAAACTATGAAAGGATCCTGAGTAACGGAGAACACTGCAGGTATGGAGTCCACTGCAAATATAACATCCGAAAACTCTATTACAAGTAGCACCACAAACAGCGGAGTTATATATCTTTTTCCATCCATGCGAACAAAGAAATCATGACCATGACCCTGAGGAAGCAAACGGAAATGCTTAGAAGCAAACTTTACCATAGGGTGTTTTTCGGTATCTATCTTCTCATCATTCTTTTCAAAGAACATCTTTATACCCGATATTACAAGTATGGCACCAAATATTGCCAATATCCACGAGAACTGTTGTATAAGAGCAGCACTAGCAAAAATGAATATGAAACGCAACACTATAGCACCTATAATGCCCCAAAATAGCACACGATGATAGTACTTTTCTTCGATGCCAAAACTGATAAATATCATAATCATAACAAAGATATTGTCTATAGACAATGCTTTTTCAAGCAAATATCCGGTAAGATATTCCAACGTCAAAGTCTTACGATACATCTCCATATTGGCTTCAAAGCCCAACGCCGAATCCAATGCCAGATTATGACCATGCTGCACATTGATGGCTTGCAGCTGCTCCATAGTGGTTATTCCGTGTATCCACTCCGCACAGAAATATATAACCACAGCAAAAATAAGTGCCAACGAGATCCACACAAAAGTCCACACCGATGCTTCTTTGAACGAGATAACATGGTCTTTCTTATGGAACACTCCCAAGTCCAACACCAACATGATAACTACAATAAGTAGAAATCCGCCAAAAAATAAAAGTTCATTTAAGTTCATTAATCCATTCTTTTGTTTGCGGTAGATTCTAACTCTTCATTTTCATTATTCCTAGCTCAACAAAGAATCTACCACTATTTGTCTTG
>JAFZEK010000232.1 GCA_017560705.1 Bacteroidales bacterium
GATGATGGTTTTAATAAAGTCTCTCAAATAGGAAATGTTATAATAGAAGACAATGTTGAGATAGGTGCTAATACATGTATAGATAGGGCTACTCTTGGTTCTACAATCATACGCAAAGGTGTAAAGATTGACAATCTTTGTCAAGTGGCTCATAATGTAGTTATAGGAGAAAATACAGCTATGGCAGCACAAACAGGTTTTGCAGGTTCTTCTAAGATAGGAAAAAACTGTATTTTTGCCGGTCAAGTTGGAGTTGTCGGACATATAGAAGTTGGAGATAAAGTTATAGCAGGTGCTCAATCTGGGATTACAAGAAATGTAAAATCGGATACTATAGTTTTAGGTTCTCCTGCTTTGGAAGTAAATAAGATGAGAAAGATTTATGTGTATCAAAGAAAGCTTGATGAAATGGAAAAAAGAATCACTGAGCTAGAAAAAAAACTGAAAGAAAATAATTAATAGTTTATCATGGAAGTGTTTAAGCATAAATTATCCTTACAGCTAAGATTTAACGATATTGACATGATGGGACATGTAAATAATGCTGTTATAATGGAGTTCTTTGACTATGGAAAGATGAAATACTTTGATGAAACTGGTATTTACGTAGAAAAAGAAGATATAACTATTGTTATAGTTCATTATGAAGTTGATTTTATGGGACAAATATTTAGAAATGATGTTCCTGAGGTGTGTACTAAAGTGTCTAAGTTTGGTAATAAGAGTCTTGAGGTTTTGCAGCATATTATATGCAATGGAGAGGTGAAAGCTGTGTGTAAGACTGTGATGTCGGGATATAATAAGCGTACAAAAACTTCAGATGTGATACCTGAATATATAAAAACTTCAATAACGAAATACGAAACAAATTAGATAATTATATTATTAATCAATGATGAAAGGAATAATTATGAGAAAGTTAATCACTGCTATTGTTCTTTGTTTTACACTAGGTTCGACATCTTTTGCACAAGATCCATCTTTTGGTGGTGGATATATGGCCAAATCTTTTGTTGTCGATGCTTCTATAGGGTTTTTATCAAATCAAGTTGATGAGTTTAAGATAACCACTCAACCAATGATTTCTTCAACAATGTTGTTTTCAATAAATCCTAAGTTTTATGCTGGTATAGGATTAGGATTGGGTGTATGGAATTATGATAACAATGAAGGTAGAATACAAATGGAAAAAACAAGTGTAGTCACTATTCCTTTGTTTGCCGACATTCGTTATGCTTTTTCTGAATCTAAGAAGTATAATTTGTTTTTAGATGCTAAATTGGGCTATCGTTTTGGTCCAGAACAAGTGTTGGATATGCTTACTCCTGCTAGAACTGGCGAAGATTTCCGCTATGTTAATGGCAATGGTTTTTACTCCGCTTTTATGATGGGTTTCTTAATAAGAAGGATTGAATTAGGAGTAGGTGTTTCTTTCCAAAATGTTAATTACGATGTATACGAAAATACTGTGGTTATAAGTTCTAGTTATCCTTATTTTAGAGAAGAGAGTGTGTCCCAAAATATGCGTTCTTTCTTTGTAAAAGCTGGATATTGGTTTTAAACTAGTATAAAAGTCTACATTAGGGGGATATTTCATTCTAATAGGATATTCTATAAAGGCAACTTCTAAAAATTGCTTTGCAAGTGATTTGCGAATTTTTCGGTAAAAAACGCAACGTTGCGATTAAGCGAGTAAAGAGCAATGCCTAAGCATTATCTCTTTCGAGCGATAGCAACATCGACGAAGTCAAAGCACGCAAAAGTTCTTTCTACAATCAATTCAATTTCCTGAAACGTGGAATATAAAATGCAACTTCTAAAACTAATAGCAGGATATAAAACTGCATTATTTAGAAGTTGCATTTTTTGTTGATATATCTCTATGTTATTGGTAGTATACTGCTGTTCCCGAAGCGACAACCATCATCATTCCGTTGTCAGCACCAAGCACTTGGTAATCAATATCTACACCTATAACTGCATTTGCACCAAGCTCTTTAGCTTGTTCTTTCATTTCTTCTATAGCTTTACTACGTGCTTTTATAAGTTCATCTTCGTAGCTTCTGGAGCGTCCGCCTACAAAGTTGCGTA
>JAFZEK010000233.1 GCA_017560705.1 Bacteroidales bacterium
TCCGCTAGGACTTGAAGAAGTATCACCTCCCACTAAATCTACATCATAACGTTCACAAGCTAAGTATACTCCTGCATAAAATTCGTTTAAAGCCTCAACTGAAAAACGATTAGATACTGCAATATTTACAGTAATTTGTTTTGGAGTAGCATTCATTGCGGCTATATCGGAAAGGTTTATGGCTACAGCTTTATACCCTAAATGTCTAAGAGGTGTATATGTCATGTCAAAATCGATACCCTCAATAAGCATGTCGGAACTAACGACAGTTTGTTTTTCGGTGTTGGAAATTATTGCTCCATCATCGCCAACGCCTTTTATTGTGCTTTTGTTCTTTATTCCAAAATCTTTAGTTAGAAGTTTAATTAGTTCAAATTCGCCTAATTCACTCAATTCTGTTCTTGTAGGATTTTTTGTTTCAGTCATAAGTTTTGTTTTCTTTTTCTATTTTGTAGTTGTTTTTTTTATCGTAAGGAATTTTAAAGTAAGAGAATTATTGTTTGTTTTGCGATTCTCTTTTTATTCACAATATTCTCAAAATAGTGCTAGTTGTAGCAATACTAATTGTTTTGGATATTGTGTTTTATAAGTTAGTACTCGACAAATTACGGTACTTTTGTACATATATTGTGGTATTGATAAAGATATTTTCAGGAAAGATTGGGAATTGTGCATTTTTTTTTGTACTTTTGCAAGTTCTTAGTATAAGGTATTAAATATATTTGTGATGAAAAATATTAGATATTTATTGCTAGTTGTCAGCATGTTGGTTTTTGTTTCCTGTGAAACAGATACTAAAAATATAGGCGATTCAACAGATGAAACATCGCTAAAAATACATAGGTTTGAGAATATTATTTTTCAAACGCCCTTAAAGAATTTACAGGAAACTTTGATAGAAAAACAATATGACTATCGTTTCTTGTTTAATACAAACGTAGAAAGTACACAATATTTTGAAGAAATAAAAGCTTTTGCTTCAGATTCTACAATGCAACAAGTGTATCAGGTAGTGCAAAAAACTTATCCTTCTGTATCGTGGTTGGAAGTTGTGCTAGATAAAGCTATGGCTGAGGCTGAACGTATTTTACCATATAGTAAACCTGCAAACTTTTATACTTTGATGACAGGAACGTTTGCTTATTATGATAGGGTTATATGTACTGATTCTTTTATGGCGATAAATATAGACCAATATTCTATAAAGAATATGAAGTATTTTAATGGATATTTTGGACTTCCTATGTATATTGTGAATTTATTGGATAGTGTTTATCTTCCTGTAGATTGTATGGCTGCATACGCTATTAGTAAGATTCCACAAGGAAATAATCAACAATCTATGTTGGATTATATGATTTTCAATGGTAAAGTGTTGTATTTTTTGGATAAAGTATTTCCAAAGATGGATGATTGTATTAAAATACGTTATTCTGCAGATCAAATGAAATGGGCTGAAGAAAATGAAGGTAATATTTGGGGGTATTTTATACAGAAACAGTTATTATATGAAAATGATTATAATAAAATACGTCCATTTGTAAACGAAGCTCCAAGTACATCAGTATTCGAAAATTCAGCACCAAGACTTACTGATTTTATTGGATGGAAGATTGTGAAGAGATATATGGATAAGAAGGGGGGATCCATGAAAGAATTATTTAATAATACAAATTCTCAACAAATACTAACAGATTCAGGCTATAAACCCAAGAGAACTAAATAATAAATATATGATAATGAGAAGACATACTGTAATATTTGAAACATATAAGATATTTTCTTTTTTAATAGCAAAATATCTGCTAGCATTTGTTTTTCTTTTACTTACACAGATATTGTTTTGGGTTGCAAACTCATCGCTGTTTTCTGTAAGTTCAGGTGTAGATGCATTAAAGATTATATTAGGTAATATTCATTTTGGGATATCTACGGTGGCTATAATTTTGTTGCCATATTTTGTTCTTAATGTATTGCCACTATCATGTCGTTGGAGTAAGCCATATAAAAGAGTTTCAGAGGTGTTGTATTCCATACTTGTTATATTGATGATGTTAGCAAATATGGTGGATATACCCTATTTTCAATGGACATTTCGAAGAACAACTGGAGATGTGTTCAAATACCTTGGTGTTGGTGGAGATATGTCTAATTTAGTACCTCAGTTTTTGGCGGATTTTTGGGTTTATGTAGTATTATTTGTTGTGTTGATAATATTATTCTTCTTTTTTTCCAAAAGAATAGTGTTATTACCAAGGAAGTTTTCTCATAATTCGTATAGAATATTTAAAGATATTATATTGTCAGTGTTATTTTCGGCTATGGTGGTTTTGGCAATAAGGGGTGGTTTAATATTCCAATATAGACCATTAGCTCCTATTGATGCTTCAAGATATGCATCATCAGACAATACTCCATTGGTAGTGAATACTCCGTTTTCGGTAATAAGGACATTTTCTAAGCAAAGTACTTTGGAAAGAATAAATTATTTCACATCTCCTCGAACTTTGGAAACTACATTTTCTCCAATATCGTTACCGTTGGCTGTTTCCGACAGTACATCGGTAGTGGATACTATGAAAAAAACTAATATAATGGTCATAATGCTAGAGAGCTTTTCGGAAGAATATATAGGATTCCTTAATCCAACAGAGAAAAGTTTTACACCGTTCTTAGATTCTTTAGCCCAAAAAAGTGTTGTTTATCAAGGAATGGCAAATGGTAAACGCTCTATAGAATCAATGCCATCATTATTGGCAGGTATTCCTACTTTTATGGATGAGCCATATATAACTTCGTCTTATTCAATGAATAAAATAGAAGGTTTGCCTCAAATTTTGAAAAGACATAATTATCATACGTCTTTTTTTCATGGAGCTTACAATGGGTCGATGAACTTTGATGCTTTTTTGAAATCTATAGGTGTAGATAACTATTACGGTATGAATGAGTACGACCAAAAGGGAGATTATGATGGTAATTGGGGAATTTTTGATGAACCATTCTTGCAGTTTGTTGCACGCAAGATGTCCGAATTTCCTCAGCCATTTTTTACAGGTGTGTTTACATTGTCGTCGCATCACCCTTATACAATACCTGAACAGCATAAGAATCGTTTTATGAAGGGTGAACTTCCGATATTGGAAACTGTGATGTATACGGATTATGCTTTGAAACTTTTCTTTGAAAGAGCCTCTAAAACATCGTGGTATAACAATACTCTGTTTGTGATAACATCAGATCATACTGCTCAATCATTGAAGGATAGTTATGGAAATAATGTGGGAATGTATAAGATTCCAATGATTCTTTTCAAACCTGATGCTGATACCTCTTTTATAAGTAACCATATTTTTCAACAGATTGATTTAGTGCCTACGATTATAGATTATTTACAGTTGAACGATAAATCATTTGGTTTCGGAAAAAGTGTTTATCAAACAGAGCATGGATACCACATAGCGTATAGAAATGGTGCTTATCAGTTGTTGAAAGATAATTATTTGTTAGTGCTTACGGGTGATAAGTTTGAGGTCTATGATGTGAAGAATGACCCTATGTTGACTCAAAATATAGAAGCAAAATCTAAAGCCAACGATACTGTAGGAAAAAATAAAAAA
>JAFZEK010000033.1 GCA_017560705.1 Bacteroidales bacterium
ACTAAGCTACTTGAAGGCAATATAGCTAGTGGCACGGCTACTACTTTTATTTCGCCCGATGGCGAAAGAACTTTTGCCACTTACCTTGGTGCTGCTGTAAATATGACAGCTGATTTGCTTACTCCTGCTATGTTTAAAGGTTATGATATATTCCATATTGAGGGATATTTACTTCAAAATCATGACTTGATAAGAAAAGCTGTTCATTTGGCTAAATACGAAGGCCTTAAAGTATCTTTGGATTTGGCTAGCTATAATGTGGTGGAAGAAAACTTGGATTTCTTGCAGTCTTTAGTAAGAGACTATGTAGACATCTTGTTTGCCAACGAAGAAGAAGCTTTGGCTTTTACTCAAAAAGAGCCTGAAGAAGCTTTGAATATAATTGCAGATATGTGTGAATATGCCATTGTGAAAGTTGGAAAGAAAGGTTCATACGTAAAGCATAAAGGACTTGTAACTCACGAAGATATTACCGACAACAAACGTGTGGACACTACAGGTGCTGGCGATTTTTATGCCGCAGGTTTTCTTTATGCTTTGGCCAATGGTATGAGCGTAGAACGTGCTGCCTATTATGGTAAAATTCTTTCGGGAAATATAATAGAGGTGATAGGTGTAAAGATGTCAGATGAGCAATGGAATACTGTTCGTAGTCTTCTTGAAAAATAGAACAGTTATAGGCTAGGCAGAAAAACATATACCTTTATAAATAACACTGTAAGTCGATAGTTATAGAATATGATAAAGCCCGAAACCGTAGAACGGATAATAGATGCTGCTCGTATTGAAGAGATAGTGGGCGAGTTCGTTTCGTTGAAGCGAAGGGGTGCCAATCTTTTAGGTTGTTGTCCTTTCCACAACGAGAAAACTCCATCGTTCACCGTATCTCCGGCAAAGGGAATATTTAAATGTTTCGGATGCGGAGAGGCTGGGAATAGTGTGCATTTTCTTATGAAACATGAACATTATTCCTATCCCGAGGCTCTGAAGTACATTGCCAAAAAATATTCTATAGAGATTGAAGAGGAAGAACTTAGCCCTCAGCAGATAGAAAAACAAACTGAAAGAGAGGGCCTTTTTAATGTGTCCGATTTTGCACAGAAATATTTTTCCGAACTTCTTACCGAGAATGAGTTGGGTAGAAACATAGGCTTAGCTTATTTTTATGAACGTGGTCTTTCTGATGATGTTATTAAAAAATTCGGGTTGGGCTACTGCTTAGACGAATGGGAGAATTTTACAAAACATGCTCTTGCTAGTGGATATTCTATCAATGTGTTGGAAAAAACAGGTTTATCCATAGTGAAGGATGATGGTAAGACTTACGACCGTTTCCGTGGTAGAGTTATGTTTCCCGTCTATAGTGTAAGTGGACGTGTGTTAGGCTTTAGTGGTAGAATACTTTCGTCGGAGAAGCAAGCCGCGAAGTATGTAAACAGTCCCGAAAGTGAGATATACAATAAGAGCAAAACTCTTTACGGCCTTTTCCAATCTAAAAACAGCATATCCAAAAGTGATTTATGCTACTTGGTGGAGGGCAACATTGATGTTATAACACTGCACCAATGTGGAATAGAGAATGTAGTGGCTAGTAGTGGTACTAGTCTCACGATGGAGCAGATACGACTTATACACCGCTATACGAAGAATATAACAGTGCTTTATGATGGCGATGCAGCAGGTATAAAGGCTGCAATGCGAGCCGTAAATATGCTGTTGGAAGAAGGTATGAGTGTGAGGGTTGTGCTGTTTCCCGAAGGCGAAGACCCCGATAGTTATGCAAGAAAGTATGGGGCCGAGATGATTAAAAACTACGTGGAGCAACAAGCTACTAACTTCATAGTTTTCAAAACAAAGCTCTTACTAGAAGAAACTCAAGGCGACCCTATAAAGAAAGCTGCTCTTATAAAAGATATAGTTCAAACCATATCTTTTGTGCCAGAGATGATAGAGCGTAACTTATATGTAAAAGAATGTTCGGCACTGCTAGATATTTCGGAGCATACTTTAGCCACGGAGCTTGCCAAGTGCATATCCGAAAGGTTCAAAAGAAAAGAAAGAAACTCTGAACCGCAACCTACGCCTATCTCTGTTAATAATAATGTAGAGCCAAATCCTGGCAGTGGCAATGATTTGCCTTATCCCGTAGAGTCATCGTTGCCAGATTTTGTACAAAGCTTGACTCAGCAGCCCGTCTATGCCAACGAAATGGAGGAAAGGCGGATAATATCCTTGCTCATAAACTACGGCGATACCACCATAAAGGACAAAGTAGAAAACGAAGAGGGTGAAATGGTTGAAGAAGAGTATTATGTGTCGGCGTATATTGTGGGCGATATAATGAATGACGATATAATGTTTGAAAATCCTACATATCAGGAAGTGTTCGACATGTATAAGACAAAGATTTATGAGGGTGAAGTGATTGGAAGCTCATATTTTTTTACGCTAAATCGCCCTGATTTGGATAATCTTGTGGCTACTATGCTCACCAATACCTACACTATAAGCGAAAAATGGGGCGACGACAAAAGGAGAATATATGTTCCGAAGCCCGAAGATAATGTGGATAAAGATGTGAAAGAGGCTTTGCTGAAGCTGAAACAAGCCAAGGTGAATCAGAAAATACAGGAAGTAAAAGAACAATTGAAAGTAGCCTCGGACATAAACGATATTATGCTGTTGCTTAATGAACAAAAGAATCTTGAATCCATAAGAATACTTATAGGCAAAGCTTTAAATCAGATAATAACATCATAGCTTCAATACTAAAAAAATAAAAAAACAAAGTATTGAAGCTATTTTTATTTGTGGCAATTTCATATTACAAATTAGACTGTTGTTTGAAAATATTAGTGGGTAGCTAATAATCTGAAATATCTAAAAGCTTGGAAATTCAGAAGGCGTTTTTTGACGAAATCTTTCTAGCGAAATTTTACAAATCACTTGCAAAGCAATTTTTAGAAGTTGCCATTAGTAATAAAAGGAAAATCATTGAATTGTTTTATGATATTTGGGGAATTTATTATGTGCTAAAGAAGACCTTTAAACCCAAATCTCCCATTGGGAATATCAAGGAAATAACACTTTCTATCAGTACTGAAAGACCATTTAAGAGATGTTTTGTGAAGGGTGCATGCTTCAGATGCTAAGAGTGCATGCTTTACCGGCGAAATTTAATATGATTAAAAATCAGTTACTTAATGTTGATGGATTATTAGATACATCAGCATAAGGCAACTTCAAAAAATTGCTTTGCGAGTAATTTACAGAATTTTCTTGAGAAAATTTCTACTTTCTTTTGTCCCATCATAGCGGCTATGCGATTGAAAAAGAAATATTTCAAGAAAAAACGTAAACGTTGGGATTAAGCGAGTAAAGAGCAATGCCCCAGCATTAACTCTTTCGAGCTGTAGCAACATCGACGAAGTCAACCACGCAAAAGTTCTTTTATTTCATGATAATATTTTTAGAACGTGGAATTTTTAGAAGTTGCCTTAATTTCTTTTCTGAACTTAGCAATATTGTACTCAAACATTAATTATTTATCAATAAACGATAATAAATATCTATATTATATTGCCTTTATTAGCTTGTGTTCCAAATGTCTATGCTTGGTATATGCCTATTTAATAATTATTATATC
>JAFZEK010000234.1 GCA_017560705.1 Bacteroidales bacterium
GCACTTTAGCTATAAGTACATCTATATATGCCAACCTTTCTAACATTGCATACATCGTAGGAGTGAATCTCATAAGTTTTTCAACCAATATTTCCCTCACTTCATCTTCCACCGCTTGATTTGCCACAAAAAGCTCAGACACTTTGCTTTCCAAATCAAGCACCTCTTCTTCGGCAAGTTCTGCTCTGTGGGCATTCAGCTTGTTGGTCAAGGCCTTCAACTCACTTCTTATGCCTTGCAAACGTTCATCATAACTTTCATATACATAAAAATGAGCTATATTGTTGTTGTCAGGGTCTAGAATTTCTAACACACTGGACAAATCGGGAATTAGAAAGAGAGTAGATAATTCCGCTTCGTCGGCTAGGAGTGCTATATCTCGTCCCAATATTGCCAAATTCTTTATTTCGAAAAACTGAACATCATCTAGCAAATCTTTATTCTCTATGTTTATTATCGTCTGCTTTATATTGTGGACACAAGATAGCTTGTGCTGAATCTTCGACAACATTTTTTCGCCTCCATCTTCTAGGGCTTTCTTGCAGAGTTGTTCCATAATATCCCATTCCATCTGCAACTGAATAGGATTCATCATCCATTTCTGATTCAACAAATAGGCTCATCCTATGCTAGATTGTATATTTAGATTGTCTATGCAATATTTAAATCCGCTTTCGCTATTCAGTATATCTTTCAGTTTCATATCTCTGTTGTGTTATTTATCTATTTTACATACATCCCATACGGGTATTTTCAAGTTCTCTGCCAAACGGCTACAAGCTTCAGCCGAATCTATAGTATATCCCTGTGGCGATGTGGGATTTAAGCACACTGCAATGAGCTTGGATTGCTGCAACACCATTATTCTTCCGCCTTTTTTCATATAGGCTGCATAATGCTCTGGAGTTACAAAGAGCTTTGTAAAGTCCCTTACTATCAACGTCTGATTCTTTATGTTTTTCTTTGTTGATAGGTATTTCAGCAAGTTGTCGCTCACTGCTCCGGAGGCATAAATGGTATCTCCATATCGAAAAATGTCCTCGTTGCTTTTGGCTAATAAAAACACCGATGGAATATTCAAATCATGCACTTGTCCTTCATTATCTACAGCCCATAGGCCGTTGGAACAACTTGAAAGCTCGGTTCTTAAACCACTATCTTGTATTTCTTGTATGTTTATAAGGTCAAAAGTAAATCGGGTTTTAGCTATTAGCTGCCTTAGGTTAGGCGACACAGCCGCTCCCGTACACAGCACCATAGCATCGGTTATAGACGGCGAAGCCAAACTAAGCCTCGACAATGCCCCATCTATGATAGTTATATCTATGTCTTGCGACGAAAAATAATTTATTTGCGAGCGTAATTTTTCGGTTGTAGAAGCCCCCGAAAGCAACACTTTTCCGCTACACAACACCTCGGCAGCTATAAGCCGCCCCAATGCAGTGCGGTCGGTATCCACATGTACAACCTTGGAAAGCAACTCCCTAGCAGCATAGTGCTTTTCAGATGTTATGAACTGCATACCTTCATAAAGCGTAATCTCGGGCTTGTGGCTACCAAACACTTGGTCCGTCTTCTCCCCATCGATGCCTATGGAGGTAACTGCTACTTTGCGTTGCAAAGCACTGAGCCTAGACAAAATATAGTTCAAACACACCGTTTTCCCCGTATTTTTGTCCAAACCCACTATGGATAAACTTTTATATTTCTCTAAATTAGATATGAAAGGCATTGTTTATTTCTAGTATTTCTTTTGTAAAAGCACAAATCACTAAATTGCAGATAAAAGCGGATACTACCTCTATAGCCTCCTCATCACAACCAGCTATGCACCTTATACACTATTATATATATATTATCAGTTTATGAATATTATACTTCCTATATCTTCCAATGGTTTGTCGGTCAATTCATTCAGTTCAAAGCCATGCTTTTCTATGAATTGGCGTATCTCCCAGCCTTGTGGATGATGTTTTAAACTTCCATTTATATGCACCACATTTTCCATAAGCCCACAACAGCCACCAAAACAACCACATCTATAACCCTTTAGCTCTATCTCCTTTTGCGACACCAATAGCACATCCACACCACTCTTTGATAGTGCTTTGGCAATGCCGGCATCGGAAGTTATAGCACTGTTTTTCAACAATAATGTGCTACAGCGAGAGAAAGCTTGCTTACAGTGTACGAGCTGCAATCCGCTTATTTTTTCTTTCACCACAGCATCTGTAAGCATAAAATTGTGGATGGCTAAACAGTCGTTGGCTGCCACATTATATGCCACCACACTTTCATTAGTAGCCTCCACTTTGGTTTTGCCCAACGTATATTTCACTCCCCAACTATCTAACATAGAATAGAATTCCGCCGTCAAATGCGTATCCAACACCAATTCATTGCCCATCTGAAACATAAAAACGTCTACATGATTAGCAAGCTGGTTGTAGGTTCTGCCTTCGGTAAAGAATCCAATAGGTTGGCAAAAAGCCGACAACGACTCCAAAGTACTGTCGGACACATCCCTATTCAATATAGCACGAGTGGACATACAGGATAAAAGTCAGCTTATCTTAGTTCAAATTTATCGCCCAAATACACTTTACGCACATGCTCATCGTTGGCCAAATCCTCCGGCGTTCCAGATTTTAGCACACTTCCTTCGAACAGCAAATAGGCCCTATCGGTAATGGACAACGTTTCATGCACATTGTGGTCGGTAATAAGAATACCGATGTTCTTATCTTTCAACTTAGATACAATGGCTTGAATATCCTGAACAGCAATGGGGTCGACCCCGGCAAAAGGCTCATCTAATAGCAGAAATTTCGGGTCCATTGCAAGAGCACGAGCTATCTCGGTGCGTCGTCTTTCACCGCCCGACAGCTGAATACCCAAACTCTTTCTTATATGCTGAAGCCCAAATTCATCCAGCAAACTTTCTAGCTTAGCTTTTCTTTCGGTTTTAGTCAGCTTGGTGAACTCCAAAATAGACATAATATTATCTTCCACAGATAGATGGCGAAACACAGAAGCTTCCTGAGCCAAGTAGCCTATCCCGTTCTTAGCACGCTCATACATAGGCATATCAGTAATATCCCTATCGTCCAAGAACACACGACCGTCGAATGGCTTTATAATGCCTACTATCATATAAAAAGTAGTAGTTTTTCCGGCACCGTTTGGTCCCAATAGCCCTACTATTTCTCCTTGTTTCACTTCCACGCTAACGCCTTTTACTACAGTGCGTTTCTTGTATTTCTTTATAACATTTTCTGTTCGTAAAATCATATCGTATTTGAATTTCAGCTGTTCCAAATGAAGAATGCAAAAGTACAAAAACTTTTCCAATCCTACCCCATTTTCTATATAATATATAGTATTTTGTTCGTCTATATATGTTTTACAACACTGATAGTCAAAATTTAGTAGTCTATTTTTTATTTCAAACATTTTGTGACAACAAGGCCTATTCTTTTCCAATAAAGGATAGAGAACTTCTAAAATTTCCACGTTCAGACTGCGTTTTGACAGTGTTTTTCAAATCTTTTGCACGCTTTGCGTTTTTCCTTGAAATCCTAATAAGCAACTTCTAAAAATTCCACGTTCTAGAAAATTGAATTGATTGTAGAAACAACTTTTGCGTGATTGACTTCGTCGATGCTGCTATCGCTCGAAATAGCTAATGCTGAGGCATTGCTCTTTACTCGCTTAATCGCAACATTTACGTTTTTTACCGAAATCTTTCTATTCCTTTTTTTATCGCATAGCCCGCTATGATAGGTCAAAAAAAACTAGAAATCTTTCTAGTAAAAATTCGCAAATCACTTGCAAAGCAATTTTTAGAAGTTGCCACTAAAAAAGTTCCACAAATCACACAAAAGTTCTTTTATTTCATGACAATATTTCATAGAACGAGGAATTTTCAGACGTTGTCTTCAGCAACTGGCTTTATTTTTCTTTACCCTTGAGAAAATAAAAATAGAACTTGTGCGTTTAAGCAGCATATTATTTGTTACAATATCCATGGAAGAAAAGAACATAATAGACATTAGAAACAAACGAGCCGAGTACGAGTACTTTTTAATGGATACTTATACGGCAGGTATTGTGCTTACGGGTACTGAAATAAAATCCATAAGAGACGGAAAGGTGAACCTATCCGACGCATTTTGCATGTTCCGAGGTACGGAATTATTTGTGTGTGAAATGCATATAGCCGAATATAGATTTGGCTCATACCTGAACCACCCTGCCAAAAGGGAAAGAAAACTACTGCTGAACAAAAGAGAACTGCTAAAGCTTAGCAACAAAAGCAAAGAACGCGGTTTTACCATAATACCCAGCATGTTATACATCAACCCATCGGGCTTGGCAAAACTTACAATCTCGCTTGCCAAAGGTAAGAAATTCTTCGACAAACGTGAGACCATAAAGGAAAAAGACAGCCGAAGAGAAATGGACCGTATGCAACGTATGCGTAGCTTTTAAGCCATGTCCGTGCTGAGGATTCCATGTTTCATATAACCAACCTTCCAACGCTGTTGTGCGATGGAAGGTTGTTGTGTATTTCCTAGTTAGGAAACGGTGAAGAGCCAAACTGTAGCAGATGCAACATATTCGCCATGTTATCAACATATTAAAGTAGATACCTATACACTTAAAACTATTAGCCTACCATCGCTATTATTCATACCCGGGTATAAAAGTCGCCATACCTAGGTAAAAATGAAGCGAAACCCGGGTGTCGTAAACTGGAGGACTTAGGCCTCATTTTTCATCGGGGATGTAGACAAATTTTCCTCCCGATGAAAATTAAATTTCCTCGGGAGGAAGATAAATTTTCCTCCCGAGGGAATTTTAGGTACTACACTTTGACGAAAAAAAGCCAATACCATAGCCCAACACTGCAAACAGCCCTTAAAAGAAAAAAAGCAACAAACCCACTAGTTATCATACATTTATAAAAGAATTGAAGCAATACAATGCAAAACAATGAAAATAAATAAAAACAGAGGGCAAAACCTGTAGGAAAAAAGATGATATTCCCATGTTTATACAATAAAAAAAGGTGA
>JAFZEK010000235.1 GCA_017560705.1 Bacteroidales bacterium
AAATTTCTTATTAAACATTGCCAAGCCACCATCCAAATAAGCCCAAAATACACCATTACTCATCTGAGATATGAACTGATATTTTATAGGCAACTTTTGTTTTCCTTTGGTATCTATCATCCCAAATCTGTCGTATTGTTTCACCACCGCAACACCTTCAGTAAAAGGCATAGCATACTGATATTGGGGAGAAATCACCATATTATTTAGTGTATCTATGAAACCATACAACACTGTCAAAGAATCTTCTTGAACAGCTACAACAGCCATACCTTCAAAAAAGCTAGAAGCAGCAAGATATGTATTAGGTATTACCACCTTATTGTTAATATCCAAAAAGCCATATTTCGCATCTTTCAAAAAGCGTGACAATCCATTACGAAAATACTCCACATCATCGTATTCGCATGGAATTACTTCTTTGCCTGTAGAATCTATTAATCCATATTTCTCGTCTTTCACCACCTTACAGTATCCATTCTGAAATCTATCTGTATGGTCGTAAATATTAGGCGTTAGTATTTTACCATCGTAACTTTTGAATCCAAACTTACCATCCTTATACGTCTTTTGTATTCCATCGATAAAATACAAATCACATCCACACTCCTCTTCATCAACATATTCTTGTTTTTCAGGAGTCTGAGCTATGGAAATCAACGGCATAGCATACAATACCATCATAGCCCAAATTTTAAATAAAGCCTTGTGTGCCATATCTATATACTTTTAAATGTTTGTAATGTTCAAATTTTCAATCCAACCCGTATTACCGTCACCAATACGAACTTTAATCCAATTACCTACACTATCTTCAACAGTTACTTTACAACCTTCGTGAATAATAAACTTTTCTGTGCTATTTTCATCAGGAGAGCTTTTCATAATCACGGCTGGTACTGTTACTATAGCTTGTTTCACATTCTTTGCTCTATTGTTAAGCACCGAAGCACTCACTATAGACACCGACAAAAGGAGTACAGCACCCAATACGAAATAGAAAGAAAGCTTTCTTAATGTATAAGAATGCGACAAGAAGAAGAGAACCAAGAAAAAACTTAGTATTACAACAAGCACAATGGACACCACAGCCCATTGAGTTATGGAAAACATACCCATAAAAGCATTAGCCCATTTGGATATAAAAAGCTCAGGTACCGGATTTATCCTATCTTGCACTCTAGAGTTGGCATATTCCAAATTATATTCTATATCTTTATTAGTAGGGTCTAACTTTAGAGCACGTTCATAATTCAAAATAGCAGCACCCAAGCTATCTATTCTAAAATAAGCATTCCCTAAATTATAGTACAAAACTGCTGAAAAATACCCTTCAGAAAGTATACTATTATACTCCTCTATGGCAGCTTCATAGTTTCCTACTCTATACCAATTATTTGCTTCTTTGAATTTATCTTCTACCGAGGCCGAAGCCATTACTACAAAAGCCAACAACATAGTGGCCACACTTATAAACTTTTTCATTGCTTCCTACTATTTTAATTGGTTTTCTATATCTAATATCATCTGTAGAGCTTGTTCATATATCGTTTGTTTCTTTGCAGAACTATCGCCTGGAGCAAAGCGTGCAAAATCCACATCACCAAGGGTTTTCAATATCTTTTCTACTATAGCTGTATCAACCTTCTTGGTCATCAAACAACTTTGTACACTATCCGTAGACAGGTGAGATACCGGGATATTAAACTTGTCTGATATATAGCCCCATATAGCTTGATATATCTCTACATAGAATTTCTCATCATCATTTTGATTCAAATAGCTTTCGGCTTTTCTTAATCTTTTCTTCGCCAATGAAGTAGCACGTTTTAGTTTCACCACTCCTAAATCTTTATTTTCTTTTTGCATCTTCTTACCATAAAGCACCACTAACACTGCCAATATTATAGGCAACACCATAAGCACCCAATATAAGAAAGAATTGAAGAACTCTTTTTTAGAACGCTCCAACGCTATATCTGTAGTATTTATATAATTGATGTCAGAATTTAAAAGCTTCACATCATTCTTCGACGAAGAATAGTTGGACATCGCATTGACATCACCTTTATCTACATTAATAGTAAAAGCTTTTGCTGTTCTTGTATCATAAGTTCTAGAACTTGGATTAAAGAAAACAAACTTAGCTTCGGGTATTTTATATTTGCCTTGCGAACGTGGTATAAGAATCCACTCAAAAGTTTTACTTCCACTCACTCCGCTCTTACTATGTTTTATATTAGATGTAATCTTGGGGTCATAAACTTCAAACACCTTTGGAAAGTCTACATCTACATTATCAATAAGCATAAGATTGCCCGAACCGGATATAGTAACCGAATAAGTCAATGCTTCATTAGCTTTGATTTCGGTATTATCTACTTTGGATTGAATAGTAAAATTACCCACACCACCAGTAAAGTTTTCTGGAGCAGTAGGCAACGGCTTCACATTTATACGCAAAGCATTAGACACTAAACTCTTCCTTACCGACTGATAAGAGTTGAAGAATGCATCATCAAACAAGTCGAAAATGGAACCAGTACGACGACGTTGTGATGGCAACTGAGCTAATACATCTAAACGAATAGGCTCTATAGTCAGCGTTCCCGATTCTTGAGGGAATAGAGCTGCCTTCCTAATCTCTGCTACATAGTATCTTCTACCATTTATAGTCTCTTCATACGGATTTATTTTAGTATTTTCATCCCATAAATCTTCAGTCCAAAAACCCTTATTACCAGGCAACTTATCTATCTGATATTGGCTTATATTCACCTGTGTATATATTCTATAGGTTACTATTATTTCTTCACCCTGATACACATTAGTTTTATTAGCCGATACACTTACAAATAAACTGTTATCATCTATCTGTTGAGTTTCTTGTTGGTTTTGAGCTTGTTGTCTATTATTATACCTTCCTTGTCTGTTTTGTCCTTGCTGAGAAGCTACTGTTTTAGACACTTTTACTTGAGCAGTATTGCTTGTTATGGTTTTACCATCCACTTTGCACGAAGCTTTAGGCACTGTAAATGTACCTTCTGTAGATGCCGATAAATAATATGTATACGAAACACTGTAATAGTGCGTTGCCTTACCATTTATATACTGCGAGCTATGTTGTTGCGACTGAGCAGGACCTCCCTCGTAATTAAAGTTGGTAAAAGTAGGAGTTTCAAAGTTTGAGGGTCTTGCATTCACTTCATAAGTTACCGCAAACCTCTGCCCTACTGCCACCTCCGACGGTGCACTAAGTGTCATCTTTACATCTTGTGCATGCACTAACAAACTCATGCACA
>JAFZEK010000236.1 GCA_017560705.1 Bacteroidales bacterium
CTGCAAAAGGTATTGTTGCAGGATTGGTATTCACCCTCATGCCGTTTATTATCATCATGGTTAGGATGGGCGAAATAGGTATGTCGTAATTTTATCTTTTTTGTTTTTCGTAGGGAGAAGGAAAGCAAAACTATTTAGAAACCTTTCTTTGGGGATAGATATTGGTGGCAAATGATTTATGGCAACTTCTAAAATTCCACGTTTCGGATAAACCAAAGAGTGTTCTTTGAAACTTTTGCGTGGTTTACGTTTTTTCTTGGAATCTTTCTATTTCTTTTGGGGTCGCATAGCCCGCTATGATGGGTCAAAAGATAGTAGAAATCTTCTCAAGAACGTTGCGATTAAGCGAGTAAAGAGCAATGCCTAAGCATTAGCTCTTTCGAGCGATAGCAACATCGACGAAGTCAGTATTCCGTAAATCACTTGCAAAGCAATTTTTAGAAGTTGCCTTATTGCAATGAGCAATGTTAGCGGATTATATACCTATTAGTATGTGTCGCTGTATGAAAAATGACAAGGGAAGGAAGTGAGGAAATTGGGTGTTTTACAGTTATATATGAAATGAGAAGATGCTTGAAAGAGTATTTTCTCATTTTTTTTTATGCTAGAAATATAACCTATTTAAAAAACTATCGTATAATATTCGCAGTAGGGGAGAGTGTGTAAATGCTCGGCCTATCGTAAATTATTGTTTAGAAAGAATAAAGATTATACACTGTAAGAAAAATGAAGTACTATATAATAGCAGGAGAGGCATCTGGTGATCTACATGGGCACAACCTTATGAAGGCACTGAAGGCACAGGATAGTGAAGCCGACATACGTTTTTGGGGCGGCGACATGATGCTTGGTGTAGGTGGCACCATGGTGAAGCACATTAGAGAACTTGCAATAATGGGCTTTGTGGAGGTCGTTGCTAATCTGCCTACAGTGTTGTCTAATTTGAAACTTTGCAAGCAAGATATTCTGGACTTTAACCCCGATGCAGTTATTTTTATTGACTATCCGGGGTTCAACTTGCGAATAGCAAAATTTACTCGTAAGCATGGGTTCAAGAATTTCTATTATATATCTCCACAGGTGTGGGCGTGGAAGAAAGGAAGAATAAAAACCATGCGTAAGGTGCTGGATAAGATGTTTGTTATTTTGCCTTTTGAAAAAACGTTCTACGATAAGCATAATGTAGAAAATGTGGAATATGTGGGGCATCCGTTGTTGGATGCTGTTGGCGACTTTAAGTCTACGCATAGTGTTTCGGATTTTAGACAAAGACATCATTTGGATGCACGACCTATAATAGCACTTATGCCTGGAAGTAGGAAAATGGAGCTGAAAAAGATGATGCCACACATGGCTAGTTTGGCTAAAAACCATCCTGAATATAATTTTGTTATAGCAGGAATGACATTACTGGGCGACTCGTTTTATAAGCCGTTCCTAACATCGGATAATGTTACATTGGTTTACGACCAAACTTACGATCTGCTACAAGAGTCGTATGCAGGTGTCATAACTTCGGGGACAGCAACGTTGGAAGCAGCATTGTTTCACCTGCCCGAGGTAGTAGTGTATAGGGCCAACGCTCTTACAGTGGCTATGGCAAAACGATTTGCCAAGGTGAAGTATATATCGCTAGTGAACCTTATTGCTGATAAGCAAGTTGTAAGGGAATTGATACAAGACGATTTGAATAAAAATGAATTGGAAACAGAGTTTTCCAAGATAACAAAGGATGATAATATAAGGAAAGAAATGCTGGACGAGTATGGGGACATAAAAACTAAGTTGGGAAGCAGTGGAGTTTCCGCTCGTACAGCAAACTCTATCCTACAAACATTACGAAAGGGATAAACGAAATGAAAAGAAGATGCGTATTTACGGCAATGCTGATGTTTTTGCTGCTGGTGGCACCTTCAGTAGTACGTGCCGAGAAGGTGAAAGTGAGAGTTTTTTCTACTACGAATATAACTCAGGCAAAGATAACCTTCGAAACGATGCCTTATAATCTTATAGGGGACGGCTATGATGTGTTAGCTACAGACCTCACAAAAGGCGACTTTGTTGATATTACGCCTTTTGCCAATGAGGTAGAAGTGAGTGTAAATGGTCTGAAAAAGGGTAGTTTTGAAAGTGTGGCTTTCATTACAGAAGTGCAAGATGCATATTTGTATATTACGCCGAAGGGTGCAAAGCAGAGGTCGTATAAAGATGATATGCACGTCTCAACGCAGTCCAATAAGTTCCTAAAGATGGTGAATCATGTGGAATTTGAAAGCTATGTGGCTGGTGTAGCTCAGTCTGAGATATATGGTAAAGAAGTGGATATATTCCGAGTTCAAGCTATAATTTCTCGCACATGGGCAATGCGAAATATGGAGAAACATAAGGCTGATGGTTATAATTTCTGCGACAATGTTCACTGTCAGGCCTATTATAATCGCTGCATACGTCCGGAGATAGAGCAGGCTACAAAAGAAAGTATGAATGAAGTGTTGGTGGATAATAATGGCAATCTTATAGAAACACCGTTTCACTCTAATTCGGGTGGACAAACAGCTAACTCTGAGGATGTGTGGCAGGCCAAGATTGCATACTTGCGTTCTGTGCAAGATACCTTTTCTTTTGGTATGAAACAGACCTACTGGACCAAAGAGTTTGCAACTGATAAATGGCTTAATTATTTTGCCAAGAATCATAAGTTGGATATAAATAATGATAGCATACGCAATGAGTTGGTGAATTTTGAGCAAGATGAGCGGAAGTCGAAGTTGATGGGAGTTCCATTGAAGACGATTCGTAAGGATTGGAATTTGAAATCGACATTCTTTTCGGTGGTTTATTATGGCGACAAGGTAGTGTTGGAAGGGAAAGGCTATGGTCATGGAGTTGGGCTGAGCCAAGAAGGGGCTATAAGAATGGTTCGACTTGGAATGGATTATAAAGATA
>JAFZEK010000237.1 GCA_017560705.1 Bacteroidales bacterium
ATAATTTGGATTCTATAGGTTATCAAGCTTTTTACGGATGTGATAGTTTAAGAAATATAGATTGGGGAAATTCTCTTAATACGTTGATTAAAATAGATCCTCAAGCTTTTTATGATTGCTCTAATCTGATTATAGATACTTTGCGTTTTGGCAATAGTTTGAAATATATAGGTGGCGTTGCTTTTTATGGTACGGATGTGAAGTATTTGGAAATACCTTATTCGTTAGATACTATAGGCCCTGAAACTTTTGCCTCTGGTGATAGCTTAACTACTGTGATATGGAACAGCAGCGAGGCAAGGCCTTACAATGCTTTTAATGGTTGTGATAATATTGAAACATTTGTTTTTGGCGATTCTATAACAATTATTCCTCAAAACACAATGGTAGGTTCTTCCTCGTCGTGGAATCGTACCAATATCAGGAAAATGGTGTTTGGTAGCGGTTTGACAAGTATAGCATCGGATGCCTTCAGATACATATATAATGTAGATACAATAGTGTGCAAGGCGAGTGTGCCTCCTACTTTGGGTAATGCCAATTCGCTGCCTGGATATAGTACTATTATAGATGTTTTGGTTGTATCATGCGAAAGCACTCCTAACTATACTAGCAATACAAGTTGGAGTTCTCATTTTACCGACATAGTTGGTGATGTACACATCAGTGGCAATGCCGATAAACTTGCAGTGAATAATCCGGCTTACGGTAGTGTGGACTATAACTGTTCCACCGGTCAGATGACGGCGGTGGCAAACTATGGTTACCACTTTGTGCAATGGAACGATGGCAACACACAAAATCCTCGCACAGTAAGTCTTGCCGGCGATGTGCTATACACAGCTATATTTGCTAAGAATATATACACCATAAGTTTCAGTGATACAACTAAGGGTGTATTTTCAGGTGGCGGTCAATTTGAATATTTGGATACCATAACTATAAGTGTAGCTCCAAAATATGGCTATAATTTTGCAAGTTGGTCCGATGGAAACACCAACACTACTCGCAATGTTGTGGTAACGGAAAACAAAATATATGTTGCTAATTTCAATCCTATTATTTACAATATCAGTGTAGTCAGCAATAATACTTCTATGGGTACAGTGTCGGGTGGTGGTGCATTGCCTTACAACAGTACTTGTACTATAACAGCTACTCCTACAGCCAACGAATATTGTTTGCTACAATGGAGCGATGGCAATACAGATAATCCTCGTACTGTAACAGTGCTTGGCGATGCTACTTACGAAGCTATATTCGGACTGAAACCTACCTATAGTCTTGCACTGCAAACCAATAATAGCGAGTGGGGTACAGTGTCGGGTAGCGGTTCTTATTTGCATGGAACCGTTGTTTCAATAACAGCTACAGCCAACAATGGCTATCATTTTACATCGTGGAGCGATGGTAGTACACAAAGCTCTCGTTCTATACAAATGGTAAAAGATAGTACTATAACAGCGACATTTGCACCCAACAACTATACAGTGAATGTGGCCGTAAACGGCGTGTGTGCCGGAATGGGAACTGTAAGTGGTGGTGGTGTTTACCCCTACGGAACTAATATAACTATGTCTGCTACGGCTAATTATGGCTACCGTTTCTCGCAATGGAGCGATGGCAACACTGATAACCCTCGAACTTATCGTGTGGATAGAACCGTTACTTTATATGCTTTCTTCGAGCCTGTTCCTTTCAATATTGCATTGACTAGTGCCAACGAAAACATGGGAACCGTGGAAGGTAGTGGTGCATATAATTATCTGTCGGATGCGGTAATTCGTGCCAATTCCAAGACGGGCTACTTCTTTAGTCATTGGAGTGATGGTAACAAAGATAATCCTCGTGTTATAACTCTTGAACGAGATATAGCATTAACCGCATACTTTACCGATACCTATGTGGGTATTGAAGAAGCTGAAGAGTTGGAAAATCTTGCATTTTATCCTAACCCAACAGAGGGTACTATCACATTCAATAATCAAGAGATAAAGAAAGTGGAAGTACTAGATGTGATGGGAAGAATAGTTGCGGTGTATGAAAATAGTTACATTATAAGCCTTGCAAACTTGGTTAATGGTATATATACAATGCGTATAACTCTGCCCGAAGGAGTGGCAATCCGCAGGGTCGTAAAGAAATAGAAAACTAACTACTATCATAATTTTTTAGGCATGGGTATTAATTTATCCGTGCCTTTTTTTGTGTGTAAAGACAAGGGAAATGTAGAAAGTTTTGTGATTTGAGAATTTTGTTTAACATTTGTCTTTGTGTATAAGATAGAGGAAATAGAGTGGGGGTGTAGGATTATATTACTTTTATAAAGTACTATTGATGTTAAAGTTTTAGAAAAGATTTTTATTACTATTGTGTATTTCAGAATAAAATAGTAATTTTGCGGTTTCGTTTAAAGATAATAATAACAATAAAATATAACGATGATGAAAAAGATTTATGTGCTATTTATAGCATTATTTGTTTCTGTAATTGAGGTGTTTGCGGTTCAAGCGTATCCTCATCTTATTACATTTACACAGCCAGATGAAAGTACTCTTTCTATATACCTAAAAGGTGATGAAAAAGTGCATTGGGCCGAAACAGAGGACGGATATTCTTTATTATACAATGATAATGGTTATCTTGTTTATGCTATTTTAGACGAAAAAGGCAACATGGTGCCATCAGACATTATTGCTACTAGTAAAGAAAATCGCAAAGCTGAGGTAGAAGCGTTTTTAAGTAAAGTGCCTCGTCATTTGCATTATAATGATTCTCAAATAGCCGATTTGTTGTCTATATGGGAAATGGTGGAAAACCAAAAGTCGCAAAAAGCTGAAGCTATTACCACAGGCAAGGTGAAATTGCTTCTTATTCTTATGAGTTTTAGCGATCAAGCTTTTACAAAAACAGCTGCCGAAGTGAGAGCTCTTTTTAACCAAGTTAATTATAGAGTTGGTGGAGCTACAGGAAGTGTAAGAGACTACTATAGAGAAAACTCTTACGGAAAATTGGATTTGGAATTTGACGTTGTAGGTCCTTATACTACAACTCGAAACACTAGCTACTACGGTAACACTTCGAATGGTTATCAAAACTTTGTACGTGAGGCTGTAAATGCCGCTGCTGCTGACGTGGATTATTCGGACTATGATAACAACCACGATGGAGACTTGGATGGTTTCCATATATTATTTGCCGGTTATGGCGAGGAATCTACTGGTAATGCTGCTCAAATATGGTCGCACAAAAGTGTTGTATATCCTGCTATTACTCACAATAGTACACGTATTACTACCTATTCTTGCTCTCCAGAGTTGAGAGGTTCTTATGGTAGCAACCTTACTAACATCGGTGTAGTATGCCACGAGTTGGGTCACGTGTTTGGAGCTCCAGATTATTATGATACTGATTATAGTAGCTCAGGTGGCGACTTTCCTGGAACAGGTGAATGGGATATGATGGCTAGTGGTTGTTGGAACGACAATGGTAGAACTCCTGCTCACCACAATCCTTACTCTAAGATATTTATCTACAAGTGGGCTGATGTTATAGACTTAGAAGATCCATGTTCGGTAGTTATGAAGTCTTCGGCTCTTTCTCCAGATCATTTTTATCGTTATTATACTACAACACCAAACGAGTATTTCTTGTTAGAAAACCGTCAGTTAGTAGGTTTTGATGCTGATGTTCCTGGTCGTGGATTGCTTATTTATCATGTTCACCCTTCTATAGCATCTTCATTTAATGGTAATTCAGTAAACACTCGTCACCCACAAAAGTTTTATCCGGTTTGTGCTTCTTCTAGTTATTCTGTACCTACATCTTCGGTATCGTCGTATGGCGTTGTCAATTCAGGAGGATGTACATTCCCCGGTTCTAGAAGCAAAACTACTTTTGCCGATAATACTACTCCTGCATCTTTATCGTGGGCAGGTAATAATACAGGAAAACCACTTACTAATATAAAGAACAATTTATCGCATAAAACATTGAGTTTCGTATTCAATGGTGGAAGCGAAAATCCTGGCAACTTTGTAGCTGTTCCTAATTCGGAATCTTCTGTTCGTTTGTCGTGGATGCTTTATGCTACATATCAAGTGATGGTGGTTTATTCTACTGATTCTATTTTTGGTGTTCCTGATAGTATCAACTACGAAGTGGGTCAAGAGATAGATGGTGGCGGCACTGTTTTGTATGTAGGTTCGGACACTACTTTTATACATGAAGGCTTAGGTGCTGAAGAAACATACTACTATAAAGTTTACTCCAAGATTGATGATAAACCAACATGGTCTACAGGTATAGTTACATGGACAACAACTCCATGCAACAGAATAAGCACATTCCCTTACACTGAAAGCTTTGAAGGTGAAGGTATACCAACTTGTTGGAATATGGAAACTACTTTGGATACAGTAATATGGGAAGAAGAAACAGGAGCTAATTTAGCACCAAAAGTGGGTGATAAATGCTTGTATGCTCATATTTATTCTTTCGAAAATGGCAGTGAAACAGTGAGGTTAGAAACTGCTCCTTTCGATTTCTCTCAACTTTCGGAAGCTAATGTTTCATTCTGGTACACATTGCGTAAACGTGTAGGTAAGCAAGATTCTTTGACAGTGTTATACAAAAATTCTTTCGCTTCAGAATGGACAGTGCTAGAAACATACTCTTCGGGTGCTGAGTCTTGGACTAAAGACACTATTGCTTTGCCTGATTTGACAAACTATTATCAGTTAGCTTTTGAAGCTACTTTGCTTTATGGCAACGGAATAGCATTGGACAACATGATATTCTTCGAAAAATCTGAAGTTTTGGGTATAGGAGATGTAATAGATGAAAACATGCCAAGCGTGAAATTATATCCTAATCCTACAAATAAAGATGTATTCGTAAGTGTAGAAAATCCTAATGAAGGAAGTATAGACTGTGTAGTTTACGATATGATGGGAAGAAAGCTTTATTCTCAAACATTGGATGGCAGTGGAGTGAATAAGCTAGATGTAAAAGGTTTGAAACCTGGAACATATATGGTGAAATTCCTATCAGAAATGTTTGAAAATACAGAGTTGTTGATTGTTAGATAATTCTTATAACGAGATTTATATATATTATGAAGAAATTAATTCTGATGGGAGGTTTATTGCTACTGCTTTGCGTTCAAGCAGTAGCAATAAACGCATATCCTGATTTGGTTCGTTTTCGTCAGCCTGATAAGAAAACCTTTGTTCACATCTTTATGAAAGGTGATGAAAAAGTGCATTGGGGCGAAACCGAAGATGGTTATTCGTTGATAACAAATGATAAGGGCTATTTTGTGTATGCAATGTTGGATGATGAAGAAAATATGATTCCATCTAAATACATAGCTACTGAGATAAGTGAAAGAAGTCAAGAAGTGCAAGAGTTTTTGCAAACTATACCTAAAAGGTTGCGTTTTAGCAACAAACAAGTGGCTACGATGCTGGAAATTTGGAAACTAACCAAAGAGCAAGAATCTCTGAAATATAGTGGCGACGTGGTTGGAACGAAGCGTATACTTATTATATTGATGGGCTTCCAAGATAAGCATTTTAATGTGGCTCCTGTGTTTGTAAGGAATATGTTCAACCAAGTGAACTATAGCATGAACTATGCTAAGGGTAGTGTAAGGGATTTTTATTACGAAAACTCATACGGCCAATTTATTTTGCAAGCTGATGTAGTAGGGCCATACGTAACAGATAGTAATGCTGCATTCTATGGTAATAACGTGGATGGCGATTATCAAGCATTTGCAAGAGAAGCTTTCATAGCCGCTTCGTCGAGTGTAAATTTTTCAAACTATGACAACGATAACGACGGAGTAATGGATGGTGCTCATATTCTTTTTGCAGGTTCGGGAGAGGAAGCTGGTGGTGGTGCCGATTGTATATGGTCGCACAAATGGCAGCTGTTTGACCCTCTAGTTTATGATAGTACTATTATTTCTACATACTCTTGTTCTCCAGAATATCAAGGAAACGAAGAAGAAAAATTGACAAATATAGGTGTTATTTGTCATGAATTGGGACACGTTTTCGGTTCTCCTGACTATTATGATACTGACTATGCTAGTTCGGGTGGCGAATATTCAGGTAATGGAAAATGGGATTTAATGTCTAGTGGTTCGTGGAATGGAAATGGTGCTACTCCTGCTCACCATAATCCGTATACTAAGATTTATATTTATCGTTGGGCTACACCTACAGTGTTGGATACTCAAACTACTGTGATAATGAACCCTGCATCTGATGATTCAGCTTCGTTTTATCGTATAAACACTGCAACAAATAATGAATATTACTTATTAGAAAACCGACAAAAAAAGAAATTTGATAAGAATGTTCCTGGTCATGGATTGATAGTATATCATGCACATTCAGAGCTTAACTATTGGTCTATAAATGACAGACATCCACAAAAGTTCTATCCTGTATGTGCTGCATCGCCAGAGTTTCAGCCTAATAGTATGCCATCCTCTTATGGCAATGTAAGTACTGCTGAATGTCCTTTCCCTGGCTCTTATATGCGTACAACATTGTCCGACGATACTAAGCCATGGATTAGAGACTGGGCAGGTAATGTTACAGGAATATCATTAAACCATATTTGCGAAAGGGGAGAGCAAGTGTATTTTAAAATGAACGGTGCTTTGCCTGAAGTATTTTCGGCTGAAGCTAAGTCGGCTTCGAATAGTAGTATTTCCGTGGAATGGGAAAAATATGGTAGCTACAAAGTAATGGTAGTATGTTCTAAAGATGCTGATTTCGCATCGTTCGCAGATTCTAACTATGTTGTTGGTGCTATGCTTGGTGCTGATGATACTGTAGTATATGTGGGTACAGCTTCTTCTTTTAAGCATAAGAATTTGTTGCCAAATGAAGTATATTATTATAAAGTATATACTGTAATAGTAAGAGATATAAAAGATGCAAATATTAAAGGGATTACATTCGATAGATTTTAATCTCTTTTATGCGAGAGTGGTGGAATGGTAGACACGTATGCTTGAGGTGCATAT
>JAFZEK010000238.1 GCA_017560705.1 Bacteroidales bacterium
TAGCATGTCTCTACATCCCCAATATCGCTATTTACCGAAAACGAAGCCCTTTCGTCTTATAAAGACGAAGACACTCAACACAAAAGCCAAAACCGCATTGACGATAAACACTAGAGCATTGCTAGATGAAGCAAAGACAACACCCAACAATTTTATTATGAAAGGAGCAGCAATCACCGCAAAGTAGTTTACAGACATAACGAAAGCCAATGCCATCACCACCTTATCCGCCGACACCGTTTTAGACGCTTTGTCGTAGATAACAGGCTGCATAACTCCGTAGCCAGCACCGGCAGCCAACGCTCCAATAACCAACACACCCATACTCTTAGACATGAATACTAGCAAAAGACCTACGGCAACAGCAAGCATACACACCACGTTGAGCCACGAGCCAAGCCTATCGACGATACGAGTGATAAAGAATCCGGGGAGCGTTATAGCCAAGAAGAACAAAGAAATTACCGTTCCGGAGTTTTCGCTATCCATGCCTACGCCCTCCATAAGGAATGGAAGATTCAACGGCACTGCTAAGACCATGTAGGTGATAAGGAAATATAAAATCATAAGTCCACCAAGCCTATTCATATTCCATCCTGATTTTTGCATGGTTTTCTCTACTTCTTTCTTAGCCACTGGAGGTGGAGCAGGCAAGAAACGACAAAGCACGATACTTATTATTGGCAAACAATATACAGCAAAAGGGGCATGCCAATTAATATCAGCAAGTCTACCTACCATATATGTAGCCACCACTAAGGTAAGGTTGTTCACCGCAGAGCTTATACCTAACTGATGAGTACGTCGGCGACCATCGAAGTATTCGGCTATCAACCCAGTGGAAAGAGGTATTACAATACCCACACCAGCACCTAACACACAGCTAGCCACAATAAGACCGAATATCGTATTTACAAAGAAGCAGCTTACACCGCTAAGGAAAAACACGATAAGACCAAGATATAAAATCTTTATCTTATTACCAGATGCAGCCAAACGTCCCGAGAGGAATAGGAACGGTAATATAAAAAACGAAGGTAACGACGTAAGCATTTGAATCTCTAAATCCGAAGCATGAGGAAACACCGTCTCGAGGCTACCCATTATAGGTGATATAGCCAAGCCAGGCAACGATGTTATAGCCGACACCGACCACAATGCCAACAGTGCTAAAACTGTAATCTCTTCTTTTCCCGTTTGTATCTTTTTCATAGTATATGTGTTTATATTATCTTCAGCATATTATTATCAATAGTTATGCCTACGGCCAACAGAGCAAAAGCCTACGCCACGGCATACCACAAGAAAAACATACGAAACCAAACATTTGTTGAGAAAAGCGAAAGAAAAAAGCATGGTTCCGAATCATGAATCCGAAACCATGCCATTAAGTAATAATGAAACACCACAGAATTAATTATGCTTTATATGATACCTCTTATATCGTTGATATCTTTAATTCCGTGTCTATTCATATAATCGGCAATGCCATCTATAACCTTTATAGTTATCTGAGGGTCGATGAAGTTAGCGGTGCCTATCTGAATAGCGGTAGCGCCAGCCATTATAAACTCCAAAGCATCCTCTGCCGACGAAATTCCACCTAATCCTATAACAGGAATACCTACAGCTTTAGACACTTGCCATACCATTCTTACAGCCACAGGCTTCACCGCAGCACCCGACAAGCCTCCGGTGATGGTAGACAATACAGGCTTTCTACGTTCCACATCCACAGCCATACCAAGCAATGTGTTTATCAGCGACACCGAGTCGGCACCGGCAGCTTCGGCAGCCTTAGCTATATCCACTATGCTTGTCACGTTTGGGGTAAGCTTCACGATAAGAGTCTTGTCATAAACTTTTCTTACAGCTTTCACCACTTGTTCAGCCATCTCGGGCGAAGTACCGAATCCCATACCACCCTTCTTCACGTTGGGACAAGAGATATTAAGTTCTATAGCAGGTATATCATCAAGGGCGTTCATCTTTTCGGCAGTCTCGCAGTACTCATCTATCGATGACCCCGACACGTTTACAATCACATTAGTTCCGAAATTGCGTATGCGAGGATATATATTTTCGCAGAAAGCATCCACCCCTACATTTTGCAAGCCTACAGCGTTCAGCATACCCGATGGAGTCTCAGCCATACGAGGATAAGGATTACCTTCGCGGTGACTACCTGTAGTACCTTTAACTATTATACCTCCTAAGCGGTCTATATCTATAAAATCGGCAAATTCTTCGCCATATCCAAAAGTCCCCGACGCTGTCATTACCGGGTTCTTCAGCTTTAATTTATGTATATTTACTTCCAACATTGGTTCTTTTCTTTTACAGTATATATCTATTTCCTAAGCAATGCTAACCTTTTGGATCTTAGTTCTGGCTCCATTTAGTAAGGTCTTTAGCATCGAACACCGGTCCTTCCTTGCACACACATTTATGTCCTTTGTCAGTATCAGCCACACAGCACAGGCAAGCCCCTATGCCACATGCCATAGAGTTTTCCAAAGACACTTCGCAAGCTATATCCTTTTCATTGGCGTAGCGTGCCACAGCTTTCATCATAGGATTAGGACCACATGCCACTATCCTGTCGTGAGAACTTAAGAAAACAGGGTGCTGAGTAACTAAGCCCTTCTCTCCTAGCGAGCCATCCTCTGTGGCAAAGAATACATTGGCAAAAGGCTTAAACTCATCCTTTATAGGTATAAGGTCGGCAGTACGGCCACCCAACAACACATCGGGGCGAACACCTTTTTGGCTATAACAACGTGCTGCATACAACAACGGAGCTAAACCACAACCTCCACCTACCAACAGCGGATTTTCACCTTCCACCGAGAAGCCTTTACCCAACGGATACACTAGACTTAGGCTATCGCCCTCTTTAAGCATAGATAAAGTTGTTGTGCCTTTGCCTACTATCTGTACTAGCAGCGACAAAGTATTGTTTTCCACATCCACATCATGAACAGAGATAGGGCGACGAAGATAAACATCTTTATTACCCTTCACCTCTACTTCCACAAACTGACCGGGAAGCACTTGAGGCAATTTTGAGGGGTGCTTAAGCACCAACACAAAATATTGCGAACTGCATACTCGCTTTTCTGCAATAATAAAATTATCTATATATTTCTTCATAAAAAAACGGTTTTCTTTAATTCAACAACACAAGGCTACACCAATAGTCTACATACCTTTATCCGACAAGAATTTTATTCTCATAATTCTTATCTCTTCTTCCGTGCATTCCTCATCGGCAAGCTCGTTTATAGCATCTTGCACTAGATGACTTTCGGAAGTCATAAAGTAGTCCCATATAATCTCTTGGTGTTCCTCGTCTACATAATCATCAATATAAAAGTCAATATTTAGTTTTGTTCCAGAATCCACAATATGTTCCATTTCGGTAATCAGTGCTTCCATGGTCATGTTTCGGCCTTTGGCTATGTCTTCCAAAGCTATCTTCCTATCTATAGCCTGAATGATATAAACCTTATTACCCGACTTATTGACTACCGAACGCACTAAAATATCTTGCGGACGCTCTATTTCTTTTTCTTCCACATAGCTCTTTATAAGCTCTATAAAAGGAAGTCCATATTTCTTAGCTTTGTTTATCCCCACTCCTGTTATCATGCTCATCTCTTCCACATTAGTAGGATACTGTATAGTCATATCTTTGAGCGATGTTTCGCCAAAAATAACGTACAACGGAAGCCCTTCTTTCTCAGCTATAGATTTCAGCAAACTTTTAAGTCGGCGATACAAATCCTCGTCGCCAACACCCGAAGCCTCGCCAGATACCGCAATAATACCTTCGTCCTCAGCCTCATCAGAAGTAAACGTGTGGTCGCATGAAACATATATACTGTATGGAGATTTCATAAACTTGAAACCCAACGGCGTAATCTTAAGAACACCGAACTGCTCTGTCTCTTTTTGCAAGAATCCTTCAAATAAGGCCTGTCTTATCACCGCTTTCCAATAAAGGTCATCACGCTCCTTGCCCTTACCAAATTCGTCCAACAGATTATGCTTGTATATCCTAGTATGAGCATTGTATCGTCCCATTATCACATCCATTATCACCTTGGATTTGAAAGACTGCTGAGTAGCCGACACCGTTTCTAGCACATATTGCATTTCTTCTTTGGATTCTATTTTCTCTTTAGGCTTCACACAGTTGTCGCAACAGCCACAGTTGTCTTTATGATAATCCTCGCCAAAGTAGCGTAAAAGATTCAGCCTTCTACATGCCGACGACTCCACGTATGACACCATTTCTTCTATCAGCTGATTAGCCATCTCCTGTTCAGCCACATTCTTATCGCTAAAGAACTTATACAGCTTTTCCACATCTTGGTCGGAGTAGTAAGCAATGCACTTTCCTTCTCCACCATCACGTCCGGCGCGTCCGGTCTCCTGGTAGTAGCCTTCCAAACTTTTAGGAATGTCGTAGTGTATCACAAAACGCACATCGGGTTTATCTATCCCCATGCCGAAGGCTATAGTTGCCACCACTACATCCACGTCTTCCATCAAGAATTTATCCTGATTTTCGTTGCGAGTTTTCACATCCATGCCGGCATGGTAAGCCACTGCTTTTATATTATTAACCCTCAACAGCTCAGCCAGCTCTTCCACCCTTTTACGAGTAAGACAATATATGATACCCGACTTTCCAGAGTTTTCTTTTATGAACTTTATAATCTCCTTATGCTGCACCAGCGTATCATTGTGCTTATGTCTTATTTCGTAGTACAAATTAGGTCTGTTGAATGAAGAAATGAACAAGTTAGCATTCTCCATTTTCAGGTTTTTTATAATATCCTGTTGCACTTTTGGTGTAGCCGAAGCAGTAAGTGTAAGTATTGGCACATTTGGGTTGATACCATCAATAGCCGAACGCAATCGACGATATTCTGGGCGGAAATCATGGCCCCATTCAGATATACAGTGAGCTTCATCAATAGCGAAAAAAGATATAGGTAGCTGTTTTAAGAATTCCACAATATCCTCTTTTCCCAAGGTTTCAGGAGCTACATATAGCAGTTTGGTTTCGCCTAGCGAAAGGTCGTCTTTAACCTCTTTGGTTTGCACCCTAGTAAGCGAAGAGTTTAAATAGTGAGCAATAGAACTCTTACCCGAATTATACCTCACAGCGTCCACCTGATTTTTCATTAGAGCAATCAACGGCGACACCACAACGGCCAAACCCGGGAACATGATGGCGGGAAGCTGATAACATAAGGATTTTCCACCTCCGGTAGGCATAATTACAAAGGTGTCGTTGCCATTCAAAATGCTTCGAATTATCGCTTCTTGCTCACCTTTGAACTGGTCAAAACCGAAAGTTTCCTTCAATATTTGCTGCAAATTTGCAGATTTATCGTAATGCTTTTCGTCTGATAGTATTATCATTAATCTTTTTCTTTCAAAAACTCACAATATTTTTCATTGGCAAACGCAATTATTTTCGTACTTTTGCGGTCGCTTTCTGATTGTAAAGTTAAGCATTTTTTCTAACGTATCAAAATATTTTTTTCAATGAAGACGACTAACGAAATAAAAGAAATTGCTGTTCAAGTAATTAAAACTGAAAAAAAAGCCATCGAAAACCTTGAAAATTTCATCAATAATGATTTTTCAAATGCCGTTGAAACCATTTTTTCAAGGAAAGGACGCGTAATTATTACCGGTATTGGCAAAAGTGCTAATATTGGGACTAAAATCGTTTCTACTCTTAATTCTACAGGCACTCCTTCCATCTTTATGCACGCTGCCGATGCTATCCATGGCGACCTTGGTATAATACAAAACGACGACGTTATTATATGCATATCCAAAAGCGGAAACACTCCCGAAATTAAAGCCCTAATACCTCTCATAAAAAACACAGGCAATCCTCTTATCGCAATAGTAGGAAACATGGATTCTTTTTTAGCCAAACAAGCCGACATAGTGCTAAACACTACCGTGGAATCCGAAGCCGACCCCAACAACCTTGCTCCTACCACTAGCACAACTGCACAACTAGTGATGGGCGATGCTCTAGCAGTAGCTCTGCTAGAATGTCGAAAATTTACCGCTACAGACTTTGCAAAATACCATCCCGGTGGCTCTCTAGGCAAACAACTATATCTACGCGTAGAGGACTTATATAAGCAAAATGAAAAACCAAGTGTAACACCCGACACAGGTATTAAAAACATCATTCTAGAAATGACATCGAAAAGACTAGGATGCACCACCGTAATAGACAACAAAAAAATATGCGGAATAATTACTGATGGCGACCTACGAAGAATGATGAACACCCACAATACTTTTGACAACCTTACAGCAAAAGACATAATGTCGGCTACACCTAAAACAATACAAGAATCGGAATACGCCACCAAAGCTCTATCAATGATGAGAGCAGCCTCCATAACCCAACTTATAGTGACCAACGAGGAAAATGAATACCTCGGAGTGGTACATTTGCACGACATTTTACGTGAAGGAATCATCTAAAAAAACGGAAAAAATGGAATTTTCTCTGTAAAAAAACACCGAAAAACACCGAAAAACACCCTGTTTTTAGATAAAAATATCCACTTGAATACCAGACAAATATAAAAAAATAGATAAAAAATATTCTAAAATATTTGTCCAGTTCGCAGAAAAGTAGTACTTTTGCAAACGCAAATGAGATGATAAACGATGTCATTTCGAGACTAAGTAGCTCAGCAGGTAGAGCACATCCCTTTTAAGGATGGGGTCCTGGGTTCGAATCCCAGCTTAGTCACTAGGGAAAATGTGTTGTGTTATATAAAAGACTAAGTAGCTCAGCAGGTAGAGCACATCCCTTTTAAGGATGGGGTCCTGGGTTCGAATCCCAGCTTAGTCACAAAAAAGGATACTTACCTCCAAGTATCCTTTTTTGTTTTTTCTACCATTTCTATTCTTCATAACTTACACTCTCATCGCAGACATTCCATAATTTTATCATCTCTAATTGTTTTTCGAAGACCACATAAAGGCAATTTCTATAACTGTTTTGCCATAAAAAATGAGTTAACCCAAATAGTTCTACGAATTAACTCGTAATAACTAAGCACCCTATATTTCTAATCCAAAACCACTATATTTATACATCAAAACTGCCATACTTTCATCCCAAAACAATGGGCGTTTCTAAGTATAAACCACATAGTTTTCATCAATACGCAGCCACATCAGTTCTAAGCCTTAAATCACCAACAAAACAATTTTTAGAAGTTGACTTTACCCCAAAACTACATCGAGGAAGAAAAGAAAATTACATCCAAGATAGAAACCGAACTTCATCCGAGAGGAAAATTATACCAGATCGGCAAAAAAATATATTACCATCTAGGGGCAGCAAAAAATCGGCTCAACGTAATAACCGTGAGGATTACAAATCAAAAAAAATCATAATTCCATCACCGATAGAGAAAAAAGGAGTAACTTTGCAAAACTAACAAGATTGTTAGACAAATTTGTTTAATACTCTTATTACCTGTAATACAAAGATATATGACACAAAAAAGGATGCAAAAAATAAGAAACAACAGATACTAGATGCTGCAGAGTATGAGTTTTTGACCAACGGCTACGAAGCTACCAAAACTACACAAATAGCAGAACGAGCCGGTGTTACTCATACTATGCTCCACTATTATTTCCAAACCAAGGAAAACCTCTTCAACAAAATATTTGAAGACAAAATAGAGACTCTAAAAGCCCCTATTGATGCTTTGGCACAAAACAAAGATATAGACCTACGCGATAGGATAAGGGAAATAATAGAACTACA
>JAFZEK010000239.1 GCA_017560705.1 Bacteroidales bacterium
CTGGCATAGTAGAAATAACTCTGCCTCAAGGCTATGAGAACAAAGAAGTGCATATCTATAATATCCACGGCACCTTGCTGCAAACCAAGCAAGCACAAGCCACTAAGCTCTCTTTCGACCTCTCTGCCTACTCCGATGGTGTATATATCATAAAGATAGATAATTACTCTACTCGCATAGTGAAAACGAAATAGGACGCTAAAGCAAAGGCAACTTTCGAGAGCTGTGGAGCGTAATTCTCGGAAGTTGCCTATATATATAGTAAAGACGTGCTGCGACACGTCTTTACTATTATTTATAAATCAGTAGAAAAGCATTTTTTTAAGTTGTATTAAAAAGCCTCCATGATGTATTCTGTTTTTTTGCGGCGGTTGGCTTGTCTTTGTGTTAGCTTAGTTAGCTTTCTGTTGGCAAGCATTCTGCATTCGTATTGAGCATCTTCGAAGGTCATGGGGTAGGGAGGTGTTTTCTGAGTGAAGGCACTAGCACCGTGTAGGCTGCCTGTTATGCCGAGTTCTTTAGCCACTTTCAGGTAGCGAATGGCATCTATTACCACACCGGCACTGTTTGGCGAGTCTATAACGCTTAGTCTTGCATCCAGTGTTACAGGGCTTCCGCCAAAGCCTTCAAGCTCTAAGTGGAATGTAGCCACTTTGTTGTCGCCGTAGTAGCGTATGTAGTTGGAAGGTCCTGCATATAGGAAGCTATCGTCGCAGCTTAATCCTCTGATGTCGTGTTGGCAGCGTATTACGTTTTCTTTGCTTATCTTTTTAGATTTTAGACGGGCGGTGTTTAGCATGTTTAGAAAGTCGGTGTTGCCACCCACGTTTTCTTGTATGTGGCATTTTACTTTGTGCCCTCTGGCAAAGGCAAGTTCTTGAAGCATTTGCGAGAGTATGCTTGCTCCGAATTGGCTTTTCATGTCGTCGCCAATTAGAGGCAGACCTGCATTGATAAATTTTTCTTCCCATTCGGGGTTGGAAGCAATGAAAATGGGTATGCAGTTTAGGAATGCCACGCCGGCATCTATGGCACATTGTGCATAGAACTTAGTGGCTATCTCGCTACCCACTGGTAGATAGTTGATAAGGATGTCGGCATGCGATTGTTTAAGCACTTGCACCACGTCTACTTCCGGCGTGTATTCGTCTACAAGGAAAGTGTTGTCGGCCGGATAGTTTTTCATGTGTTGAGAAACACCATCTAGCAAATGCCCTTTTTGTACCACCACTTTGCTTTTAGGAAATTTGTTTGGGTCCACAATGTTTATGGTGCAGTTGGGTTTGGAGTATATGGCTTTGTCCAGTGTTTGTCCCACTTTTCGTATGTCCACATCGAATGCTGCCACCACTTCAATGTCCTGAGCGGTGTAGCCACCAATGTTGGGAGCCATCATTCCT
The DNA here is from genome assembly GCA_017560705.1 of Bacteroidales bacterium. Taxonomy (GTDB): domain Bacteria; phylum Bacteroidota; class Bacteroidia; order Bacteroidales; family P3; genus HGM05376. The sequence continues at coordinate 1,401 of JAFZEK010000239.1, forward strand.
TGTGTAGTGTTTTGATTCTTAGGATTGCCGTAGTATTCCAATCCTTGTATTAAAGCCGAGGCACAGTTGCCTACTCCTACAATTGCAATCTTTATAGTTTTCATCGTTGAAAAAGCTTTTTGTGTATTTCTGTTATTTGTTGGTTTGTATTATTTCGTAAATGGATGATATTGTTCTATCAGCGTCGTTGTCATGGGGGTTGGCATTCCAACCTTTACCGTTCAGCCATATTGTGTGGCACCCTAGTGCTTTGGCCGGTATTATGTCTTTCTGGTATGAGTCGCCTACCACGGTGCAACTTTCTGGTTTTAGTCCTAGTTTTTCTATTGCCATTTTGAATATTTCTTTGTCAGGTTTGGACACTCCAACGTGGTTGCTTTCTATCACCGTTTCGAAATACGCTAGCAGTCCAAAGTCTTTAAGAACAGTGCTTAGATTGCCATAGAAGTTTGACACTATGGCTAGCTTGTGGTGCTTCTGCAATTCTTTTAGCAGGTGCTGAGCGTTTTCGGTGTTGCGGTGTGCCAGGTTGTAGCATTCGTCCACCATCATGGTTTTATAATTAACATTGTATGTGGCTTCTTTGTTTATTAAATATAAACATTGCATATTAATTTTTTGTTCAAGCACCTGCCGAAATGTGAAATTTTCGTCTATGGCTTTGGTTCTGTCCATCATTTGTTCGGCATATATGTAGGCTTGACGTATGGTGTCTTCGCACAGCTGAGGGTTATGCTTCAGGTGCTGTTCTTTGAATATGTTGTACCAGTGTATACCATTGGTGTCCAGTGTTCCACCGTAGTCGAAGATGTAGGCGTGGCGTTTGGTGTGTTTTGTTTTTATGTTGGTTAGTTCTATCATGGCTATTCCTATTGTTATCCATACTAGTTCGCTTATACGCATAATTATGCCGGTAAATATTCCTGTGCTGCCGGGTAGGCCTATACTTTTGAAAGCTAGGGTCAGGCCTCCCTCTCGAGTGCCTAGCTGCATGGGCGAAAAGAATAGTGCGTTGGCAAATAATGTACTTTCAGCCGACACTATTATGGCTTGCCAAAAGCTGATGTTTATGCCTATGGCATGAGCTATGATAAGCACTTCGAGACAACCGACTATTCTGGAGAATAGCTCTATGGTTAATGCTTTCACTAGGTTGAGGCGGTGATTGTTGTACATGTTGGATATTTGGTTGTCTATTTCAGCTAGGCTTTCGCAAAATTTCTGTGTCATTATTTTGGCAGCAGCTTTTTTTATTAATGGTATTCGGAGACATAGGCTAAAGAATTTAGTTACCACTCCGCTATTGGCACCGCGTAGCATAAGTACTGTAGTGGCTATGCAACAGGCTGATATTGTAGTAGCTGTTAGTTGTGCTGCCGTGTCGGACTGGTAGATGATGATTATTACTCCGCCTATAGCCCAAAAGATAAAATGCGACATTATATGCACTGCCGAATAGCTTATCACCGACGAAGTGGCTTTTTCTGTGTTTATGTACTTCTTGAGCTCGAGTATTCTATAGGGCTCTCCGCCTAGTGCCATCACCGGTGTTATGTAGTTTATGGCGTAGCCGCTTATTGTCATCTGTAGCATCTTTAGGTATGGGATGCTGTTCTTTTCCTTGTGATTCGTGAAGGTGACTAGCTGCCAAGCTTTGGTGTTCAGTGGATACACTACGAGTCGCAGGCTCACTATGGCTATGAACCATAAGCCTATCTCTTTCAAA
>JAFZEK010000240.1 GCA_017560705.1 Bacteroidales bacterium
CACCGGCTACACTTGCCTTCGTAAAGATAAACACCATGGGTGCCGGAATAGAACAAATACAGTCCGAACTCACTACGTTATGTATTCAGTGCGTGTGCTATTTTACCATGGCACTATGTAGCTTCAAATGGGGATTCATTAAAGGATATTGGAACAAGACCTAAGCCCATACAGCCGATAATGCGTTTTTTTTAGCAGCCCATGCAAAATAAAATAGTCGTTTTGCAGTTTATATGTGAGCATTTTTGGGCTAAAAGCACACCTAATAATAGCACTTACCTAAAAAATGCACCAAACAGCTATAGCATTAGAAAAGAGTAATTCTTTTCTTTTTCATTGAAAATAACAAGAGTACAGAATATGGAATCGTCGAAATTGGAGATCTTAGGAGCGAGAGAGCATAACTTAAAGAATGTGGATTTAGAGATACCACGCCAGGAGTTAGTGGTCATCACAGGGCTGAGTGGCAGCGGCAAATCGTCGTTGGCATTCGACACTATCTATGCCGAAGGACAACGCCGGTACATGGAAACCTTTTCGGCATACGCCAGAAACTTTATTGGCAACATGGAACGCCCCGATGTGGACCACATCAACGGGCTTAGTCCTGTCATCTCTATAGAACAAAAAACCACCAACAAAAACCCTCGTTCCACTGTAGGAACAATCACAGAGATTTACGATTTCATTCGCTTGTTATACGCTCGCATTGCCGATGCATATTCTTACCTTAGTGGCAAACCAATGGTAAAATACACAGAAAGCCAAATAGTAAACCTTATATACAACGACTACGACGGTAAAGATGTAATGGTGCTTGCCCCTCTTGTTAAACGAAGAAAAGGACATTACCGCGACCTCTTTGAACAGATAGCCAAAAAAGGATTTCTAAAAGTGAGGGTAGATGGAAAGCTGATGGAAATAACAATGGGTATGTCGCTAGACAGATACAAAATCCACGACATCGAACTAGTAGTGGACAGAGTACGCATAGGCAAATCATCGGAAAAAAGACTAGCCGATGCTGTAAAGACAGCTTTCAAGCAAGGAAAAAACATACTGATGATTAACGACATCGAAACAGGTAGTGTGCGATATTTCAGCAAGATGCTCATGTGTCCGGAAACAGGTATCTCCTACCCCGAACCCGAACCCAACACATTCTCATTCAACTCGCCATACGGTGCTTGCACCAAATGCAACGGACTAGGCGAAGTGGCCGAGATTGACCTTAAAAAGATTATCCCCGACGACTCCAAAAGCATACGACAAGGTGGCTTTGAAGTGCTAGGAAAATATAACCCCAACCACTATTTCTACAAGCAACTAGAACAGATGGGCGAATTCTACGGTTTCAGCATCGACGACCCTATCTCGTCCATACCTCAAGAAGCCATGGATGCCATACTTTACGGAACTACCGAAATATTTGGCATACAAAACTCTTTCATCGACATGGAAGATAGCATCGGTAGCAAAGGCATTGTAACATACGTAAAAGAGATGGCTATGAACGATGGGTCTAACGCCATACAAAAATGGGCCAACAGCTTTATGAACCAAATACCATGCCCCGAATGTGGCGGTGCCAGACTGAAAAAAGAATCGCTGTGCTTCACCATTAATGGTAAAAACATATCTGAGCTTGCCAACATGAATCTCACCGAACTATACGATTGGTTTATGAAACTAGAAGACAAGCTTGAAGAACGCAAAAAGATAGTGGCTCATGAA
>JAFZEK010000034.1 GCA_017560705.1 Bacteroidales bacterium
ATAGCCTTTTATTGTCCGTTTATGTAGTACTTTTCGAAGAATTTCATATATGCATCCACGTTCTTTTTATTGTAAAAAGTTTGGTAATTCTGCACCGAAATAACGAAGGATGTATAATACTTTTTATCGAATTTATTCAACACATCCGACGACGAAGTAAGGTATCTCCAATAGTCCATAGCTTCAGCGGCGTTCTCGAATTTTAGCACTGTAAGCATCTGCTTATCTTCGGTGAAGAGCATAACATTAGCTCTTAACGACTTGGTCGAATAGTATTGCATATTGAAATCGGCCACTGCATATTGCAGTTCGGTTCCTTGTATCTTCTTATCGTCTAAAATGAATACCACATAATGATTCATTCCTTCACGATAACGATATACTTTACTTTCCAATGGCAAATCTTCTTCGGCCGAAGAACCTTGAGTGCTTTTGTCTGCTACAGTTATTTTTGCCGGTTGCTTATCTTCTACGGTTTCGTCCTCTTCGGTTGTCGATGCTGTAGGCTTGAAGCCTTTCCTCAGGAGTGCTATTTGGTCGGTAACTAGCGGTGTTATATCGCTCTTAGGATAGTTAGCCTTTATCTCTTCCAAGATAGGCAAAGCCTCAGATACCTTATTGAGTCGCACCAACGATATAGCTTTCCAATACTTATATTTAGGCATCAAAGTCTGCTCTTTTGCATATATACGCATAGCCGATTCGGCATGTGTTATAGCCTGTGCATATTTGCTTTGCGAGAATAGTTCATATATATATTCATACTCTTTCTCAGCCATCTTGTTTCGTCTATCCATTTCTAAGTAGTAATCCTCATCCCTTATAAGGTTGGCGTAGTCGCTATCCGGAAAACCACGTAGTATCATATTCTTATAGTAGTTGGCACTAGGAGTGTTTCCTTGCTTATCATATATCTTATATAGCTGATAGAACGTAGGCAGTATATGTTCCGAATCCTGATAGTCTTGCACCAAACGCAAGAAACATTCCACGGCTTTTTCTTGGTTTTCCAAACCTGCGTCGTAGATAAAACCGGCATTTAGCAAGCAACGAGCAATGTCGGCATGCATGGAATCCCTACGACCTTGTGTTTTGGGCAAATCCTTTATATAATAGTCCATGCTATACTTATCGTTGGCCTTATTGGGGTCCACCTTAGTAAGTTCTTTGTCCGAACCTTCGGCAACTTCATCGTCCGATTCCATATCGCCGAAGTTATCCATCTTCATACCCAGCGACATTCCGGGTTTCTCTGCTAAGAACCAATAGTCTTCCAATGCCCTAGCACCCCACACTCGCAAAAAGCTTTCTTTACCTTTTTGCACTGTAGAAGAGTTGTAGAAATACCAGTCGCCTTTAAGCGAGTTTGCCATGCTCTTACTTTCCTGTTTCATAAGGGCTTCTATTTCGGCTTCTCGCTTTTTAGCATCCAACTCTTTTTGTTTCTCTATAAGTCCGTTAATATATTTTTCCCTATCAGCTGGTGTCATATCCGCCATCCTGAATAGGCTATCATTCAAAGTTATAATTCTCGTATTTTCTACCAACGAGGTTAACAGTTGATGCCTTTCCTTTATAAACGAGTAGTTAGGATAGGTAGTAGACATAAGCACTAGAGCAGTGTCGTAGTACTTTTGAGATTCGTCGTAGTTTTGATATATATCGTAATACACCTCGGCCAACTTCAACGACGATTTTATCTTCTGCGACTTATTGGCACCACTATATTCTACAGATTTCACAAAGTTGTCGCAAGCCTTCTTTGCATTCCTAGCCCCTAGGTACATTTCGCCCTTGGCATAATAAATCTGGTCAATATACTCTTCGTTCTTTTTATCCGAAAGCATATCGTCCAATATCTTTTCTATCTCTTTATAGTCGCCTTTAGCAATATCGTAGCACGAAGCCACATTTATTCTAGCATTGAAGTCCATCACATAATCAGGGCTTAGCGAAAGAGTTTTCTTATAGTATTTGGAAGCAGTGGCTTTCTTGTCTAGTTTGTGGTAAATCTGAGCCATAATAAAGTATAACCTAGCTTTGAACTTTCTGTTGGAGGTATTCTCCAAGCTCAATCTCAGATAGTCCACAGCTTTCTTATACTTTTCTTGAGGCAACATACATTCCACCATAGCAGGATAAAGCAGATCCGTCATTGACGACGACATCTTGCCGGAATTTATAGCAGCATCCATGCGGTTCAACATAAGTTCAGCTTCGGCATACTGCTTGTCGTGGGTGAGGCAACGTGCACATAGGATGCTAGCTTCGTCGGCAATGTCAGTGCCAGGGTATTGCTTCATAGCGTAGCGACATGTAGTTATTGCCGCTTGATAGTCCTGTTTGTAGAAATGAGCGTAAGCCATCATAAGATAAGACTTCTTCACATATTCCACATATTCCTTACCTTTTATAAAGATACTATGTTTCTGAATACCCATTGCACCTTTCTCCAAAGTGCGGTCGAGTTGTGGATAAACGGATATAGCATTATCCTTACTGCCTAATTTATATACTGGCAATATCTGCGTATAGTCATCTACAGCTTTTGTTTCTAGGGTTTTCTTTGCTTCTTTCAAACTCTCGTTACCGTTCCACCACACATTATAATGAGTAGTAGTGTTGTGGTACACCCTATTTATGAGTTTTGATTTTTGCGTAGAACATCCATATAGTGCTATAACCGCCAACAACGCAAAAAATATCTTATATTTTATACTACCTGCTTTCAATTCCTTTAATCTTTTGTTGCATAGATAACTCAAAAGTATCTCTTTTAGTATTTAGCATCGTATTTTTTAAGTATTCACACCCCGACAACAAAAAAGGTAATGTGCCATAGTTCATAACATAAACACATTACCTTTTGGTCAACGTAATACGTAATATTCTATCGTTATTTTTTACGAAGCAACACTTCGTCAATCATACCATATTCTTTAGCTTCGCTGGCAGTCATCCAGTAGTCGCGGTCGGCATCTTCCCAAATGCGTTCGTAGGTTTGTCCGGAGTGCGATGCTATAATATCATATAATTCTTTCTTCAACTTACCTATCTCACGTGCGGTAATTTCTATGTCACTGGCTTGACCTTCCACACCACCCATTGGCTGATGGATAAGCACTCTGGAATGAGGCAACGCTGTTCTCATACCCTTAGCACCTGCACATAGCAACACCGATGCCATAGACGCTGCTAAGCCTGTACATAGTGTGGCCACATTGGGAGTTATGTATTGCATAGTATCATATATACCCAAACCTGCATAAACCGAACCTCCCGGAGAATTGATATATATTTGAATATCTTTACTACTATCTGTAGACTCCAAGAACAATAACTGCGCTTGAATAACATTGGACACTGTGTCGTCGATAGGAACGCCTAAGAATATAATTCTTTCCATCATAAGACGAGAAAATACGTCCATTTGTGCCACGTTGTGCATTCTCTCTTCGGTGATGGTAGGATTCAAATAACCTGTAACAACCGATGTGTACTTATCAAATGCTGTACTACTTATTCCTCTATGCTTTATAGCATATTTACGAAATTCATTTTGCATAGTTTTCTTGTTTATGTCTTATTCTATATTTCTACTTTATTATTAAACAATCGTGCTTAGAAAACAGCACAACACCACAACGCTCTTGCTACCGAAGGTGAAGGTCTAAGCCCGACCGAAGGCCTGTTGGCAACGCCATCCGCCTACTCCAAATCCAGCAAGTGGGGCCTACGCTGCTGAGTGCGTTCCACCGAACGGTCGTAACGCCATTGGTCTATCTTGGCATGATTGCCCGAAAGCAACACATCAGGCACCCTCCATCCACGGAACTCTACAGGACGAGTGTAGACAGGAGGCGATATAAGATTATTTTGAAACGAATCCGACAATGCCGATGTTTCGTCGCTAAGCACTCCGGGTATCAGGCGTATAACCGAGTCGGAGATGACAGCGGCAGCCAGTTCGCCACCGGTAAGCACATAGTCGCCGATGGAAAGCTCCATAGTTATAAAATGCTCCCTTATGCGTTCGTCTATGCCCTTATAGTGTCCGCAAAGTATCATTATATTCTGCATCATCGATAGTCGATTGGAGGTGCTTTGTGTAAGCATCTCACCGTCGGGAGCGGTATATATAATTTCGTCGTAGGCACGTTCCTTCTTCAAGTCGTCTATGCACAAAGCCACAGGCTCTATGCCTATAACCATTCCGGCACCACCGCCGTAGGCATAATCGTCCACACTGCCATAGCTGTTTTGCGAATAGTCGTGAAGGTCATGAAAATGTACATCTACCAATTGCTTGTTCTGTGCTCTTTTCAGGATAGACTCCTCAAAAAAGGACGACAGCATATTGGGGAACAATGTGATAATATCTAATCTCATATATATAATTGTCTAAGAAAAAAAACACTGTATTCCGCAGCATTATCTGAGTTTCAGCTTCTGCCCAGGACGGATGACACTAGTCTTCTTCAACCCATTAAGACGGCACAAAGTATTCACCGTAGTACCATTTCGGCGAGCAATAGCAACCAATGTGTCACCTTTTCTCACACGGTAGTATCTGGAATCGCCACCGCCACCACCTTTGGCATATTGTGTTTGAGGCCTTTTGTGTCTAAAGCACGAAGCTGTAAGCTGCAAAGTATCGTTTTTTAATTTGTGTCCACCCTCGTTGAAATCTATTATCACGTCGGGATTAATGGCAGCACCCAGGTAGCGAGTTTCAAAGTGTAGATGACTACCGTAGGATCGTCCGGTGTTTCCGGCCAAACCTATGCGGTCGCCGGCTTTAACCTTCTGACCGGGCATCACTTGAATCTCCGACAAGTGAGCATAATAGCTTTCCAATCCATTGTCGTGACGTATAACAATAAGATTTCCGTAAGATTTGTTCCATTTAGCCACACGTATAGTACCATCAAATATAGAATAAATAGGAGTACCTGTAGGCATAGCCAAATCAATACCATAATGGAAACGTCGACGACGCGGACCGAAACGAGAGCTTATGCGATACGACTCGGCAGGATGAGCATAGAACTGCCCTAGTGCATAGTCCACCAATGGAATAGGCGTAGTATCCTTTTTATTGGAAAAATCAACTTTGGGGTAGTGTATTTTGTCGCTATCAAAACTAGCATACAATATATCTTCTTCGTTCTCCACGCCTTGGTCGCCGTCGTAAGAATCGGTATAGTCGTAGAGCATAGTATCGGAATTAAGTTGTCGAAAAATCTTTTCTTCCAACGTAATACCTAGCTCATCATCACCTTCTTCTTCGTATATTGTTTCAAGTGTTTCGAGCTTGAAAGATTTCTTTTCTGTTTGAGCCGACAAAATGGAGGGTATGCAGCCAACAAAAAGCATACCATAAACTAACTTTCTATATATATTCTTCTTTCTCATATTCAGTGCTGTATCCAACTATTATTGGTAGTTTTATATATATTCTTTCCATTAAGAAACGAACTGCAAAGTTAGTCTTTTTTTTCCGAAAAACCAAAAAAAGCCACAACTTTTTTATCATTGTGGCTTTTCATTAGGACAGTTTTTTCTATCAAAAAGCGTCCACTTATTTTATACGTTCTGAATATTCTCCAGTTCTAGTGTCCACTTTAATGCGTTCACCTTGTTCAATGAAAAGAGGAATACGTACTTTAGCGCCAGTGTCTACGATAGCGTCTTTCATAGCATTAGTAGCAGTATTTCCTTTCACACCAGGTTCAGTGTAAGTAATTTCCATTTCAACAAATGGAGGCAATTCGCACAATAGAGGAGTTTCATTGTCGGCATGAACAGTCATTTCCACATATTGGTTTTCTTTCAAAAACTGAGGAGCATTAATAAGCTCTTCGGGGATAGCTATTTGTTCGAAAGTTTCGGCGTGCATAAAGTTGTAGCCCATATCATCTTTATACAAGAAAGTGTAGGGTCTTCTTTCCACTCTTACAACGTCGATTTTAGCACCTGATGGGAATGTGTTTTCTAGCATTCTTCCTGTCTTTACGTTACGCATTTTTGTACGAACGAAAGCAGCTCCTTTTCCTGGTTTTACATGTAAAAATTCTACGATAGAATAAATGTCATGGTTAAATTCTATACAAAGACCATTTTTAATATCAGCAGTTGTTGCCATCTTTTTCTATAATTATTTTATGTTTATTTAGTTTCTTTCTTCGATAACTCTTCCAACAAGTTGGTTAGTCGCCTCATATCGTTCTTTAGTTCGGCATTTTCTTTTTCTATCATTTTGCACTTTGTACGCTCCGCCAAATAACGAAATGCCACAGAAAATATCAACCCAAACAAGGTCAATCCGCCTCTCTCAGGGATGAATACCAACACACATGCCGCCAACATAAACAGCCACGACAAAGCTCTATATACTTTTATAAGTGTTTCTTTTTTCATTACTCTTATTCATTTTTGATTTTGCAAAGGTACACATATTTTAGCAATTTGCCAAGTACGAGATATATTTTTTTATTTTTTTACATACCAAGACTCTCTACTCCTAGCCTCTTTCCCAACAAATTCACGCTCCTAAGCAACAGACTCCCTAAAAACGCCACTGCCTAAGAACGTGAACTCATCGCAAAAATTGCCTAACTACAATATAATAGCAGCTATTTTACTACCAACTTCTTAGTGGCTACGCCTTTGGGCGTATACACCTTTACTATATAAGCACCACGAGGATAGCCCGACACTGTGAGCTGTGTGGACAAGCCTTCGC
>JAFZEK010000241.1 GCA_017560705.1 Bacteroidales bacterium
TAGTATGGTGCCTGAACTCTTGGCAAAAAGAAAGGCTGATGCTTATACTGAAACGCTGAAAGATAATCAGATTCTAATTACTGCAGATACATTAGTGGTATTAGATGATAAAATATTGGGTAAACCCAAAAGTAGAGACGATGCTTTTCGTATTTTGTCGGCATTGTCGGGTAGGAAACATCAAGTTTATACAGGTGTATGTTTAAAGACTAAGGATAGAATGAGGACGTTTACAGAGTGTACGGATGTGTATTTCTCATCTCTTTCCGATGAGGAGATTAATTATTATTTGAATACTTATAAGTATGACGACAAAGCTGGAGCATACGGAATACAGGATTGGATAGGGATGATAGGTGTGAGTAGAATAGAGGGTGATTACTATAATGTTATGGGGCTACCTGTGGCTAGAATGCACAAAGAAATAGAAAAGATAATAAGAGGATGATAAAATTTATGCTATAAATTTTGCCTACTAAGGAATTTTTATGTACTTTTGCATTTATAATATAGACATATCTTTTTAGGTATCTTTGTTATAATAAATGAATTAAACTTTAATATTAAACTGTAATAGTTATGAAGAAAGTATTTTTAATTGTATTGGCTGCTATAGCTTTAAGCTCTACAGCATTTGCTCAAAAAGCAATAGGTTTAAGATTTGGGGGTGGTTCTGTGACTAATTTTGAAGTGTCCTACCAACAACCAATGAATGCTAACAGACTAGAGTTGGACTTTGGTTTAGCAACAGGAAACGAATCATTGAATTTGTCGTTGGTAGGTATCTATCATTGGAAATTTAATATCGTAAATGCATTGGATTGGTATGTAGGTCCTGGAGTTGCTGCTGGATTGTATTTGAGCGACATCGCTGATAGAAGTGGTATAGCTTTAGGTATTGGTGGACAAATTGGATTGGAATACAGCTTTGCTGGTCATGGTGTTCCTTTGATGTTGAGTGTAGACACTCGTCCAATGTTTAGATTAGTTCATCCAAAAGCATACGGTAATTTTGGATGGGAAGCTTGTTTAAGCATAAGATATTTATTGTAATTCTGAAAGCTAACAATGCTAAACGCGAAAAACGCATGTGTTCCTCTATAAAGGACTCATGCGTTTTTTTTATGTCTAGGCTATTCATAGTACTTCTTGGTCTACGATTCTAAGATACTTAGCAAGTCTTCGTGTTTTATGCTAGTAGCACAAGCGAAGTTGCCCTTAGGACACTCTCTGTGGCCATGTAGCCCACATGGACGACATTTGAGTTCTTCTTTTGTTTGAACTATAAATGATTTTGATGCAAGTGGGCCAAACCCAAATTCTGGAACTGTGGAGCAAAAAATGGCAGTGGTAGGAGCATCTACGGCTGTTGCTAGGTGCATAGGCGACGAATCGCATACGTAGTTCATCTTTGAATCCTTCATTAGTGCTGCCGATTCTAATAAGGATAGTTCTCCGGCCAAAATCGTTATATCGTGTTTAGGTAGGTGGTCTTTGATGTGCCTACATGTGTCGATATCACATGTGCTTCCGAGTAGGTATATCTTATATTTTTTCGGCATTTTTTCTAGGAATTTACACCATTCTTCTTTGGGATACTGTTTGGTGTACCAAAGCGAAGCCGGTGCTACACATATATACTCATCATTTTTATATTCGTGTGTTTTAGAGTATGCAGCTTCCGAAGGATATAACTTTGGCTTGCATGCTTTGTTGTCGGTTTTGAAAGCTATAAGCTGTTGATTCCGTTCTATTTCATGCATGTATGTGCCATTATTTTCACCTATGTAGTGAGGAAACTTGCGAGAAAATGTGAATGACATTGGATTCTTATCGAAACCTGCTTTTTCTTTAGCTTGTGATAGAGCCGTGATAAGTCCCGACGAAAGAAAGCGTTGTAGATTCACCACAAAATCGTACTTCATTTCTCGTACGACCATTATCAGTTTTAGTAGATTTTGAATCTTATTCTTCTTTTTGTCCCACACAAGGATATTGCGGTTGAATGGATGTCCGAAAAATAAAGATTGATTTCCTTTTTTTACGAGGAAGTCAATTTGTGCTTCGGGATACGAAGCGTGTAGCTTTTCCAATACTGCTGTTGCTAGTATAACATCGCCAATAGAGGCCGTTTGGATTACTAATATTTGTTTCATGAGGTCTTACTTTTCTTTGCAAAGATACGATATTTTTCTTGTTGCACCAAGAGTGTTATGTAACACACAAGTGTATAGGCGTTTGCTTATGTCAAGAACCGTGTTAAGTTACCTTATTCTTTTTTCATCCAGGTGTTCGCTAGGAATGCTAGCATTGCATAGGAGTTATTCAGCCTGTGATGTACTTCGTCCTTTGCTACCCATTCGGTGAGTTCTATACCTTCTTCTATTTGAGGTGTGGTGTTCTGTAGATCGTTGATGTGCATGTCGTACCACGATGTTTGTTTTAGTATCCATTTTTCGAACATGTAGTATATGTGGTAGGTTTTTACTATTAGTTTGTCGGCTATGATGTCATGCACACCTGTTTCTTCTTCCACTTCGCGAAGCGAGGTTTCTTCAAGAGTTTCGCCTGCTTCTGCTTTTCCTTTTGGAAGATCCCATCTTTCGTTTCGGCGTATTACTAAATATTTGTCTTTTGGGTTGCGAACTATGCCGCCTCCGGCTTTTATTAAGGTGAAGAAATTTAGAAGCTCTTTAATGGCTTTTTTTACACCATTGGGACATATAACAACGACATTCTTCTCCGTGTCGTCGTGGATGAACCATTCTATTATCCCTTTAATGTTTGTATCATCTTCAAAAACATCATTAGGTTGGTTGGTTACATATTCGGGTAGATTTTCTTTTTTTGTAGCAAAAGCGATAAAATTAAACTTGTAAAATACGATAAAATTATTCATTAATTCTTTGATTTGTAATTAAAAAATATGCCGAAGCACAATAGTGAATTACCTATATAACTCAAAAAATCGTTTTTTATCATTTGCGAATGAAAAAAAAAGTGTAATTTTGCAATATGAAAATGACAGACGAAACAGCATATATGACAGCTAAGTTTTTATTGCAAATCAAAGCGATAAAACTTAATGATGAAAACCCATTTACATGGGCATCTGGGAGAAAATCCCCCATTTATTGTGATAACCGTATAACTCTTTCTTATCCGGAGATACGCACATTCATTCGTCAACGCTTTGTTGATATAGTTACAGAATGTTTCGGTGACGTAGATGTTATAGCCGGTGTTGCTACTGGAGGCATAGCTCAAGGGGCGTTGGTGGCTCAAGAATTGGGAAAACCCTTTGTGTATGTGCGTTCGGAAGAAAAGAAACACGGCTTAACTAATCAGATTGAAGGTGAGATTAAATCAGGCCAATCTGTAGTGGTTATCGAAGACTTAGTGTCTACAGGCAAAAGTAGCCTTGTGGCAGTAAAAGCTCTTAGAGAAAAAGGTTGCGTGGTGAAAGGTATGGCAGCTATATTCAGCTATAACCTAGAAGTGGCAAAGAAAAATTTTGCTGAAGCTGAAGTAGCATTGCAAACTCTTACTAACTACGAAAAACTTATTGAAGTGGCTAAAGAAGAAGAATACATAAAATCGTCGGCTATGACTTCTTTGGCTCAATGGAGAGAAAACCCCGAAAAGTGGTCGGAAGACAGAATGAACGGTTAATACATAGGAGTCAGCTCTATGAATATAGAAAGTAAAAAAATAGCTATCAACAAAGAGGCAAAGGTTATCTACGACTTTGTGGGCAACTTTAATAACTTCCAAAAGTTGCTTCCCTCGCAAGTTGAAGGGTGGACTTCTACTGTGGATACTTGTTCTTTCAAAGTAGGCGGATTTATGCAAATACAGCTAAGAATGGTGGAGAAGATACCCTATTCCAAGGTAGTGGTAGCTCCTGACAGTTCTACGGCTTCACAGCTCCCTTTTCAACTTATAGTGTCCATGAATGAAAAAAATGGAGTGACGGATACTGTTGTGTCTACATCGATAGAAGGAAACTCTATGATGCTGATGATGGTGAAGGGAAAAATAAAACCGGCTTTGGACTCTTTGGCCGAACAGCTGAAGTATTTTGTAGAGAATATGTAGAATTTTATATGTTATAAAATTATAGGCGGACGCATTGTAGCATGTGTCCGCTTTTTTTTGTCCTCTTTCCGTTTTTATTTGAGAGATTACATTGTATAAAAAAAGCGAAGACAACCGCATATTGCAATTGTCTTCACTTTTATAATATTCGAAAGCAAAAACTACTACCAAGCAAACAATGGACGATTTTCCATCATAGCGTTTACTTTCTTGCGAGTTTCAGCTATCAACTCTTCGTTGTTAACGTCAGAAAGAACAGCGTCAATCATTTCAACGATACCTTCCATTTCGTCTTCTTTCAAACCTCTTGTAGTGATAGCAGGAGTACCTACACGGATACCTGAAGTTTGGAATGGAGAACGGCTGTCAAATGGAACCATGTTTTTGTTGATTGTAATGTCGGCTTTAACTAAAGTGTTTTCAGCCACTTTTCCTGTAAGTTCAGGGAATTTAGTTCTAAGGTCAATCAACATTAAGTGGTTATCTGTACCGTTAGAAATAACTTTGTAACCTCTCTTAACGAA
>JAFZEK010000242.1 GCA_017560705.1 Bacteroidales bacterium
TGTATTTTCTTTTTTTCTTTTCTTTTTTTCTAGGAAAACGAAAAATCAATTCTTTTATATTTCTAACTATATGAAAATCTAATATATAAAGAAAGCGAACATGTTTATGTTCGCTTTCATATTTTCTATACTAAATTCTTCCAACGTATGTTTCTAGCACTTTAGAGGCTTTTTCTATTCTTTCCGGATCATTCAAGTTTGTTCTAGAATACAACATATATACAGCTTGAGCAGCTTCTTGTAAATCGCCTTGAACTCCTCTTGCTTTATTACCTTTAAATTGTGAGTAATATGCAAGTTCTTGTTCATATAATTTCAATACTTCGTCGAAATATAGTTTAGCTTTTTCCATATCGTTCACAGCTATATAAAGTTGAATAAAGAATATAGAGTACTTATCCAATGGGAAATTTTCTTTTGGGAAGAACTTTTCAGCCATATCTAACATATCTTTAGCTTTATCCACTTTGCCTTCTGCTATCAACTGTTCTGCCAACATTCCAAATGTTTGACGTTGAACTATCGAAGAATTCAATGTTACAGCATTATCTATGTATATATCTGGCGAATTTAAGTTACCCCATTTCAATTCACCTGTGCCATCTCCATTCATGAAATAGTCGTAAGTCTTATCGGCGTTGAACTTTTGTTTTGAATTAACAGCATAAGGTGTCAATTTGTAAACCATACCTTCTTGTACCGAATAAGCATCAACTAATGGATATACATCTTTTATATATCCCGGATTCATTATATTGATGTCACGTTTAAAGTTGTTAGTAGCCAATATATCTAACATCATAAGTTGATGACGATACAACGCATCACGATTTATTTCCCAACGTATTTCATTTGGCATTGTTTCAGCTTGTTCAGCTGTTATTACTCCACGTTGAATCAAATCTTCTTTGTCTAGAGTGATTTTAAAGCGTTTAGTTGGAAGTACCAATACTTTTTCGCCAGCACCGTACATAGCAGTATATTGCTTTGGATGTTTTTTCAAATCCTCTAACAAGTCCTTAACTTCTACGTATTTATTAATACGATTTTGCAAGAATATTTGATCTTTTCCTAATCCATAATACTCTTTTGGAAGAGTGAATGGCAAAGCTTCTGAATCATATAATTTATTGAACAATTGTTCTACATACCAATACATTCCCGACAAAGTGTAGTTAAGAATACGAACATCAGTGCGAGTACCTTCCACTTCTTGTGTGTACCACAATGGGAATGTGTCGTTATCTCCAAAGGTGATAAGAATACCATTCTTACCTATAGATTTCAAGTAGTTTTGAGCAAAATCGCGTGCCGGGTATCTGTTAGAGCGGTCGTGGTCGTCCCAGTTTTCTTTTGCCATAAGGCCTGGAACAAATATTAATGTTGCCAAGAACACTACTACAGTGCTTACCCAATGATTTATTTTCAAAGCTTTTATCTTTGTCAACCAATCGGATAATGCCATAACTCCCAATCCTATCCAAATAGAGAACGCATAGAACGATGCAGCGTAAGCATAGTCACGTTCACGTGGTTGTTTGGGTGGTTGGTTTAGGTATACCACAATAGCCAAACCTGTCATGAAGAACAATACGCTTACAAGCAAGAAACTTTCTGTTCCTTTTCTCTGTTTGTTGAATTGGTAGAGTATACCAAGCAAACCAAGGATCAAAGGCAAGAAATAA
>JAFZEK010000243.1 GCA_017560705.1 Bacteroidales bacterium
AAGAAGAATTGAGATGACTTGTAGTCTTTTAGGTAACTTCTAAAAATTGTTTTGCGAGTGATTTGTGGAATTTTTAAAAGTTGCTTTTACTTATTGTAACTTCTTATCTGCTAGAAGTATATATCTCTTTCTCCTTTTTCTATTTTGCTTAGATTGTCTTCTATTTTAGGCACAAGGTTTTGGTGTTCTACGGTTTTAATCATTTCTTTTATAAGTTTCATTCCGCTGTCTTTAAGCTTTGGAGAAGCAAAGTCTTCCAAGTATTCTTTGAATGTGAATATAGCGTTAGGAAGGCAGAATTGTTTTATAAGACCTGGTTTGGCAAGATCCATAAAGTCGTTGCCCACACGTCCGTGGCGGTAACATCCTGTGCAGAAAGATGGTATATATCCTTCTTCGACAAACGAAGAAATCACTTCTTCCAAGTCGCGGTGGTCGCCAAGAGCAAACTGACTTCCGGTGTGGTCTTCGTCGTGGGCATAGGAGCCGGGGTTGGTTTTGCTACCGGCACTTATCTGACTTACACCGTAGTTTATTAGTTCGTTTCTCATTTTGGCACTTTCGCGAGTGCTCAATATAATGCCGGTGTATGGCAATGCTATACGTATGATGGCAACGATTTTTTTGAAGTCGTTGTCGCTTACAGGGTTAGGAACGTTTTCAGCATCGGGGGCACCTACAGCAGGTTCCATTCTAGGCACCGACACTGTGTGTGGGCCACAACCATAGCAGCGTTCAAGGTGTGCAGCGTGTTCCATCATAGCTAGCACCTCGAAACGGTAGTCGCCCAATCCAAACAATGCACCTATTCCTACGTCGTTTACGCCGCCTTCCATGGCTCGGTCCATTACTGTTAGGCGGTAGCCATAGTCGGCTTTAGGTGTTCCTGCAGGATGAAAACGTTGGTATAACACCGGGTCGTAGGTCTCTTGGAAACATACGTATGTTCCTATCTTTTCGGCATGCAGACGTGCAAAGTCTTCGACTTCCATTGGTGCAAGTTCCACATTTATACGACGCACGTAGTCTTTGCCGCCTCTTTCTTTCACTCCGTAGGTGGTGCGTATGGCTTCCACCATGTAGTCGGTGCCGTTCTTATTGTTTTCGCCGCATATAAGTAGCACTCGTTTGTGGCCTTGTTGTAGCAATGCACGTGTTTCTTGTGCTATCTCGTCCATCGTAAGGATTTTGCGTTTTATCAGCTTATTGTCTTTGCGGAAAGAGCAGTAAGTACAGTTGTTTACGCAGATGTTGCCGGTATAGATAGGGGCAAAAAGCACCAAGCGTTTACCATATATTTCTTCTTTCACCACTTTGGCAGCTTCCATTATTTTATGGATTACGGCAGAGTCTTTTACTCGCAATAGTGTGGCTACTTCGTTAAGGTTTAAGCCGTTAAGCTTCAACGCTTTTTCTAGTATTTCGTTTACTTCGTTTTCGGTAGGTGTTTTACCATCTATTAGGGAGTACAATTTATCCCTATCAATAAATATTTTATTACGTTCTTCTATATTCATGATATGCAGTTTTTTTCTTATTAAATTATAATGTATATTCTTTTGTCTTTCTTTGTCAAATATAGTTGGTTATAGAAACATATATTGTTCGGCAGCTGTTTTG
>JAFZEK010000244.1 GCA_017560705.1 Bacteroidales bacterium
ACTATACCATCGCCATGACATTCAGGACATTTGTCTTTTATTATTTTGCCTTCACCGCCACAATGTGGACATACCGACTGGGTCTGCATTTGTCCTAAGATGGTGCGTGTTATTTGGGTAACAACTCCTGTACCGTTGCAGTGGCTACAGGTTTCGAAAGAGTTATTCTTAGAGCCCGAACCATTACATTGCTTACAAGCTACGTATTTGTTTACCTTTATTTTCTTTTCAGCACCTTTTTCTATCTCTTCTAGTGTCAGTTTTACTTTTATTCTTAGGTTAGAACCCCTTTGTACGGGTCTTCTAGCTCCTTGACCACCGCCGCCAAAGCCACGGAAACCACCGCCGCCACCAAAGAAACTTCCAAATATGTCGCCGAATTGAGAGAAGATGTCGTCCATGCTCATGCCACCACCGCCAAAGCCTCCTTGTCCGTCGACTCCTGCATGACCAAATTGGTCGTAGCGTTGTCTTTTCTCTTGGTTGCTTAGCACATCATAGGCTTCTGCTGCTTCTTTAAATTTTTCTTCGGCTTCTTTGTCGCCTTGGTTTTTATCTGGGTGATATTGCAATGCCAGTTTGCGATAAGCTTTTTTAAGCTCATCGGCGGTGGCTGTTTTGCTAACCCCCAGAACTTCATAGTAATCTCTTTTTGCCATTTTATTATATTTCTACTTACTATTACTATATTGCCACTACTACTTTAGAATAGCGTATTACTTTGTCGTGCAAGTAATAGCCTTTCAAAACTTCTTCAATAACTGTTCCTTTTTGGCTTTCTTCGGCTGCCGGAAACTGGGTTACTGCTTCGTGTAGATTTTCATCAAATTTTTCGCCCTTGGCTTCGATGGCTTTAACGCCTTTTTGTTCAAGGGTTTTTATTAGTTTATGGTAGATTAGAAGAACCCCTTCTTTGAATGCTGCTGTGTCTTCGCTATTGTCAAATGCTTGGATGGCTCTTTCAAAATCATCTACTACCGGCAATATGGCTTTTATCATTTCTTCGCTGCCATATTTTATTAAATCTGCTTTTTCCTTTGCGGTTCTTTTTCTGTAGTTTTCGTATTCGGAATAGATGCGAAGGTATTTATCGTTGATTTCTACCAATTTTTCACCTAGCTCTTGTTCTTTATCTTTGCCTTCGGATTGTTTTTCCTTTTCTACGTTTTCGCTTTGTTCGGTTGTTGCAGATTCTATATTATCTGTTCTTTCTGTTTCTTCAACTTTCTTTTCTTGCGATTCCATATATGTTTTTTGTTTAAATAAATTCTTTATCTTCATATATTTTATACTCAAAAACGTTGCCAAACTGTTTTAATCTGACATAATGTCAGTGTTTTTTTTATTTCCGCTCGTGTTTATAAATGTCTTTTACGTTCATTGGGCGCTTGGTGCTGTGCCATTTGAAGCCTTTTAGAGTCTTTTTCTCTTCGGGAAAATCTTTCATCGGATACGTCTGCATGTTTGGGTTGTCGTATGTAACAATTCTAGTGGGTTTGCGGTTTTTAAAATATATTTTTATTCCGGAACCTATGCCTACATTTACGCCCAAAAGAGAGCTGTTTCCTGCTTCATCTTCCTCTGTGAGGTAGTACACGGATTGTGCGTTGCCTATTATGTTGCAATACAAGGGGTTTTTCCCGTCAAAATAAATGATGGCATTTTTCCCATACATTTGGTTGAACTTACTATCGTCCACCTTGGAGGATATGAACGAGTTGCTCGTAAGGTGTATTTCTTTTATGCCTTCCGCATTCAGTTCCATCACTATAGTATCTGCCGAAAATTGGTTTTCTTCGTGCCATATCACCGGCTCGTAAAACATGGTTATGAGCGAGTCTTTTACTGAGTAAAGTATTGAGTCGCAAGAGCCTTGTATATCTTGTCTAAAAAACTTCACGTTGTGATACGATTTCACCGTTTCAAAGTTGTTGTCTTTGTCCGTTGTGGCAAAGAGTGTGTCGGAATGTAGGAATAGCGAATCGCCGTTGTCTATGAAAATAGCGGTGGCACTGTCGGTTATGAAAAGGTAGTTCAAGTGTTCGTTAGAGAAAGCATAGTTGCCCAAAAGTATGACATCGTTTACGCTGTCGGTCATCACCACATTCATTTTTCCGATAGTTATTTTGTTCTTTTCGTCGTAGTCCAAAGTGTCGCAAATCAGGGTGTTGCTCTCTGATATTATTTTTGTGGCTTTGGATGAATGAGCTTTCTTGGTATTGGTGTTGTACCATCCGCATTCGCTGTAGATGGTTGTGCTGTCGCTAATTATGCGAGTGTAGCTTTCAAACAAGGCAACGTTTGTTTGCGAGTTGTATTTTAGCGTGTCAGTATACACGTGCGATGAGTTGTTCGAGAGCTCCACTTTGTCCATAAAAAGGAACTCTTTATTGCCTGAGTGATAGTATCCTTTTACGCTTTTTTTGTTTTGTCCTTTGTAGTTGTTATGGCGTGGTTGGTGTATCCTGCCACGTTCGTGTTTCTGTCGTACTGCAAATGGTCGGTTTTCAAAGTAGTGTTTCCGTCGATGAAAACCACTTCTTTACCAAAAATCTCCAGCACACGAGTGTTTCCGTTGTAGAAAAGCAAGTCGCCATAAATGAAAGTAGTATCGGTAAGCACTATCTTTATGTTTCTGAACGCCGTAAAGTCGTTCAGGTTAGTGTTGTAGTGAGCCGAGTCGGCATAGAGGTCCATGCCGTCGTGGCTGGCTGTTACATTGTCATATAATACCCAAATGTCGGGCTTTTTAGCATCTCTGGTGCCCATGCCCGATTGGTATTCTATAAGTTTTTGTGAGTATGTTATAGCTGATAAAGTGCTGAACAGCAATATAAAAATTATCTTTTTCACGCAAATATTTGTGTTTCGTATATGTTTGTTCTTATGAATTTTACTTTTGCAAAAGTACATTATTTTTTTGAATTAAACACTATTAAATGTGTCGAAAAAGTGTTTTTTTTGGCGAGAGCTGTGTTTTTCCATATTTAATATGGCGTGTTATGTACTTTTTTCCGCTTCTTGACTGAAATTTGTCAAGGCAACTTCTAAAAATTGTTTTGCAAGTGATTTACGGAATACTGACTTCGTCGATGTTGCTATCGCTCGAAAGAGCTAATGCTTAGGCATTGCTCTTTACTCGCTTAATCGCAACGTTCTTGAGAAGATTTCTACTTTCTTTTGACTCATCGTAGCAGGCTATGCGACCCCAAAAGAAATAGAAAGATTTCAAGAAAAAACGTAAAGCACGCAAAAGTTCTTTCTACAATCAATTCAAATTCCTAGAACGTGGAATTTTTAGAAGTTGCCTCAAATGTTAAAGGGAAATATGTAATGTTAAACAGAATCTTTTAATACCGTATATGGAAGCGAAAACCACGGGGTCTTGATGTAAAACCATAAGGGTTTGCAGTTGAAAACACCTAGGTCTCGATGAAAAAATACCTAGGTGCGGATGGAAAAACACCTAGGTGCGGATGAAAAACTATCTAGGTCGTGATGTAAAATCATATAGGTTGTGATATTGTGGAAAATATGTCTACTGATAATCAATGCTATATGCTGATAACTCGATTTCCTTGCGATATATGGGGAAAAGGTGTTTTTTTTGCTTTTTTAGGCGTTAATTTGATGGTGTTTAATATTGGATAAATTAATTAATATATTAACAAATGAGGGGCCTGATAGTCTGTTCTGAAACTATTGGAAATCAGTACTTGTATTTTTTTTCGTCAACTTCTAGAAATTACTTTGCCGGTGATAGGTGGAATGTGGGTTTTGGAAGATGTTGTTATCGCAGGGAATAGCTAGTGCAGAGGCATTGTCTTTTGTTCGCTTAATCGCAATGTTGCTATAAGATTTCTTTAAAACTGCTGAAACGTGGTGTTTTTAGAAGTTGCCTTAAAATATTTCCGTTGGCACAATATTTTAACCGACTTGGTGTTATTATTCATATTATTTTCAAAGTAATGCTTATAGATATTCACACTCATAGTTCCGAAAGCACAGGAGCGTTTTCGGTTTGTTCCCTTTCGGTGGGCAATGGCTTTTCGGTTCCCGCTGCTGGTAGTGGTGTCGGTTTTTCGGTAGGTTTGCATCCTTGGGACATTGCGGGATGTGGTGCTATGCAGTGGGATAGGCATGATTTTTTTTGCCAAATGGAAAGCGTAGTTGCTAATCCGTCGGTGTGCATGGTGGGAGAGTGTGGGTTGGATAAATATATAAGCGTGCCGCTAGATGTTCAAGAAGCTATTTTTGAATGGCATATAGAGCTTTCGGAAGCTTGTGGAAAACCTTTGATAGTGCATTGTGTGCGAGCTTTTTCTGAGCTTATTAGGTTTAAAAAGAAGCACCGCCCCAAGCAGCATTGGATATTGCACGGCTTTGCCAAGAATGCCAATACAGCAAAAATGTTGATGAAGGAAGGAATTCTACTTTCCTTTGGCAAGGATTTGCTTTCGCCTACAGCTCAGGCTGCCAAGGTGTTGCCGCTGCTGAAAAATGGCATGTTTTTTTTGGAGACGGACGTTGGCGGTGTGCCTATAGCAGGTGTATACGCTGCTGCTGCTAGGATTTTGGAGATGGATGAAAATGAGCTGGAAAATAGGATAGAACGCCATTTTGAACATATAATTCATAGAAACACTTAGAAATACTATATAATTAATGTATACAAGAACAGAGTTATTGGTAAAAGCCGAGGGTATCAGGAAATTGCAGGACGCTCATGTGCTAGTAGTAGGGCTAGGCGGAGTGGGGGGCTATGCTGTGGAGCAGCTGTGTCGTGCGGGTATAGGAAACCTAACTATTGTGGACGGAGACACTGTGAGCCAAACAAATATAAACCGTCAGCTTATAGCCACGGTAGACACCGTGGGACTGTCTAAAGCTGAGGTGTTTCAAAAACGTTTGTCGTCCATTAACCCCAATTGCAATATAACTGTAATAGATGAATTTATACGCGACGATAGGATGATAGAAATATTGAAAGACAAGCACTATGACTATGTGGTGGACGCTATTGACACGCTTTCGCCCAAGGTGTTTCTCATCTATCATTGTATGCAGTTGGGCTTGCCATTGGTAAGTTCCATGGGCAGTGCCGGCAAGCTGGACCCTTCGCTCATAGAGGTGTCGGATGTGTCTAAGTCTCACACATGTCCGTTGGCCTATCTTGTAAGGAAAAGACTTAGCAAACTAGGGGTAAAGAAGGGATTTAAGGTGGTTTATTCTTCGGAGCGAGTGCCCGAAGATGCTATGATTGAAGACCCATCGGTAAATAAGCGTACTACCATCGGAAGCATGTCCTATATGCCGCCTGCTTTTGGGTGTTTTTGTGCTTCTGTGGTCATCAGGGACATACTGGATAGATAGTGTTTTGTGTTGCTACACAAAACGAAACGAAATTTTCTTTTAGGCATTTCCTAAAGAACGGCTTTGCTACAGCTCGGAGCAACGCTCTTGAGAATATTTCTACTTTCATTCGATTGAGCATAACGAGCTATGCGACTTCAAAAGAAATAGAAAGATTTCAAAGGAAAACGCAAAGCAGGTAAAGGATAAAAGAAGGAATCTTTGGACATTCTAAAACCTAGAATTTTTGGAAGTTGCCATAAAGGAAGTGCTGTAAAAAAAAGTACGCAAAATAGTTTTTAGAAGTAGACTGAAAAAATATATTTTTCCAAACCAACAAAATAACGTACCTTTGCAATATGGAAAATGTTGTAAGAAAAAGTGGAAAACGCGAAAGAATAACTTATGATCAGGCGTTTGCATTGAATGGAAAAACTCCGCCACAGGCTTTGGAGTTAGAAGAATCGGTATTGGGAGCATTAATGTTGGACCAAAATGCACTTACTAATACTATAGAGATGTTGCAGGCCGACTTTTTTTATAAGCCCGAACATCAAGCTATATTCAATGCAATAGTGAGCCTTTTTGAAAAATCACAGCCAGTGGATATACTTACGGTGGTGGAAGAGTTGCGTAGTTCTGGCAATTTGGACAGAGCCGGCGGAGCTTATTTTGTTTCGCAGCTTACGAGTAGGATAATTTCATCGGCACACATAGAATTTCATGCTCGTGTTCTTTCCGAAAAATTTATTCAGCGAGAGCTGATAAGAGTGGCTACCGAAACGCTCACTGAATCTTACGACGAAACTACCGATGTGGTGTCTCTTTTGGACAAAACGGAGCAACGCCTGATGGATATAAACGAAAATAATTTTCGCCGCGACTATACTAGCATGAATCTTCTTATGCAGACGGCTTTGGATGAAATAAACAAGTCGCAAGAAAATGTGAACGGTGTGAGCGGTATTCCTACAGGTTTTACGGATTTGGACCGAACTACAGCGGGTTTCCAACGTGGTACGTTGATTATCTTAGCTGCTCGTCCTGCTATGGGTAAAACGGCTTTTGCCTTGTCCATAGCTCGCAACATGGCGCTAGAATTTGAGAAGCCGATAGCTTTTTTCTCGCTAGAAATGACAGCCGTGGAGCTTACCATGCGTTTGATTTCGAGCGAATCTGACATACCGGCTGAGAGGTTTAAAAAAGGTGGATTGGAAGCTTGGCAAAAAGAACAGCTACTGCAAAAAACAGAACGATTGCACAATGCACCTATTTATATCGACGATACTCCGCAGCTTACAATCTTTGAGCTTAGAGCAAAATGTCGCCGACTAAAGCAACGCTATGACATACAGATGATTTTTATCGATTACTTGCAACTTATGCATGGCGGTTCCGAAGCAAAGGGTGGCAACAGAGAGCAAGAAATTAGTACTATATCTCGTCAGCTTAAGGCTCTTTCCAAGGAGTTGAATGTGCCTATTTTGGCTTTGTCTCAGTTGAGTCGTGCGGTAGAAACCAGAGGTGGCGACAAGAAGCCGCAACTATCAGACCTTCGTGAATCTGGAGCCATCGAGCAAGATGCGGATATTGTAATGTTCATTTACCGCCCTGAGTATTATGGAATAATGGAGGATGGAAAGGGTTCTACAGCGGGTATGGCCGATATTATTTTGGCAAAACACCGTAGCGGAAGCGTAGGAGAGATTCGATTGAAGTTTACTGGTAAATATGCTCGATTCGAAAATCCTGAATATATACCTACGAATCAGTTTTCGGGTATGATAGCCAATTCATCTTTCGACTCGCAAACTGGAAGCATAACTATAGACTCTAAAATGAATATGGATGACTCTGTGCCATTTTAATTTAATGAAAGATTGGGACAGTATAAATACATAGAATAAAGGATTTTAAAACGTCATTTGGCCATCATTTTTGACATATTTGGAGTACTTGCATACATTTTTGTGAGAAAAGATGGTCATGTATGGAAAAAAAATAGTATTTTTGCACACTAAAATAAAGAGAAATGTTAGATAAATTAGAAGCTATAAATGTTCGTTTTCAGGAGCTTGAACAGGAAATGAATAATCCCGACATCATGTCGGATATGAAGAGGTATGTAAAACTTAACAAGGATTATAAGGATTTACAGCCTGTAATAGCAGCATATAAAGAGTATAAAGATGTATTGGGTAATATAGCCAACTGTAAAGAAATTTTGAACACCGAAAAGGATGAAGAATTTCGTGAAATGGCAAAATTGGAGTTGGCTGAATTTACTTCCAAACGCGACAGCATGGAAGAAGAAATACGTTTGATGCTTATTCCTGCTGACCCACAAGACGGAAAGAATGCTGTAGTTGAAATACGTGGTGGTACAGGTGGCGACGAAGCAAGTATATTTGCTGGCGACTTGTTTAGAATGTATACTCATTACTGCGAAAAAAGAAATTGGAAAATAGAAATAGTGGATTATACCGAAGGTACAGCTGGTGGATATAAAGAAATTGTTTTCAACGTAATGGGAGAAAACGTTTACGGACAGTTGAAATACGAATCTGGAGTACATCGTGTGCAAAGAGTGCCACAAACTGAAACTCAAGGACGTGTACACACTTCGGCTGCTTCTGTGGTGGTTCTTCCAGAAGCTGAAGAGTTTGATGTGGAACTTAAACAATCGGATATTCGTAAGGATACTTTCTGTTCTTCGGGTCCTGGTGGTCAGTCTGTAAATACTACTTACTCGGCTATACGTCTTACACACATACCTACTGGTATTGTAGTGTCTTGCCAAGACCAAAAGTCGCAGATTAAGAACTTGGAAAAAGCTATGGTAGTATTGCGTACGAGATTGTTTGAAAGGGAGTACAATAAATATTTGGAAGAGATGTCGTCGAAACGTAAGACTATGGTTTCTACCGGCGACCGCTCGGCAAAGGTGCGTACATATAATTACCCACAAAGCCGTGTTACCGATCATAGAATTGGATACACTATGTACAACTTATCAGCCTATATGGATGGTGACATTCAAGATTTGATAGATGCTTTGCAATTAGCTGAAAATGCTGAACGCTTAAAAGAAGCTGTAGGTTGATAAATTCCTAATGATATAGATATAAAAGAATGAGGTCGTGATTATATATAATCTTCGACCTCATTCTTTTTTAGCCAACTTCTAGAATTTATCTTGTAAGTCGTTTGTGGAATGTATACTTCGTCAATGTTGCTATATCGCCTGAAATAGCTAATGCAAACATTGCTCTTTACTCACTTACACTTTCTTTTCTATTGGTTGAATGTTTCTCTTATTCAAGTAGTATAAAAAAAGACAACTCCCAAAAAGCTAAGTATTGATTGTGCTTTTTAGGAGTTGTCTAATGTATGATATTTCTCGCTATAGTGGTATCTTTAATTCATATTTTCTACAAGCGATTCAATTTCTTCTCTTATTTCTTTAGCTTTTTCAAGAAGGGAAGAAACTGTTTTTTCATCATAGTTGGCCAAAGAACTTAGGAAATATTCCATAAGTAGCAATTCCTCTTTTGTAAGAGTAAGCTTTTCGTAGCATTCCTTTGATGTTTCGACTGTTTTGGAGAACTCTATAGTCATTCTTA
>JAFZEK010000245.1 GCA_017560705.1 Bacteroidales bacterium
AAAGACTATCAAGGTATATCCTTATCCTGCTCCTATTTTGGATTATACTCCAAACTTTGTAGACTCTGAAGACCCAACAGTGACATTCACTGATAAGAGTGAAGGAAGTACAACTACAATTTGGAATTTCCATAATGGTGATATATTTACTCAACGTAGCGTAACATACGAATTTACAGATTTGGAAAAGGACTCAGTAAAAGTATCTATGTATACTGCCAACGAATTGGGATGTTCAGCAGACATGTCTGTAATGTTGCCAATATCGGTATTTGCAGTATGGTTCCCTAATGCATTTACTCCAGATAAGACCGAAAATTCGGTATTCAAAGTTTCTACTACCAACGATATAAGAGATTATAGCTTGTATATCTACAATAGAGATGGTCTTTTGGTATTCTCGACAAACAATGTGTCAGAAGGTTGGGATGGAACATATAACGGTAAAAAATGTGAACAAGGAACATACGTTTACGTTTCTACATACCGCAGAATAGAAACAGATAAGGTTGTTCAACAAAAAGGTACTATATTATTATTAAGATAGATTGATATATGAAAAGAAATTTGATCGTTCTAATGTTTTTGGCAGCTTTTATAGGTGTTGCAAATGCACAATCGCCATGTAATGGGCTGTCTAACCCCATAAACTTTATGGGCTGGTATGGAAAAACAGGTATACGTTCCACTGGTGTAAGTACTAGTACTACTATATATAATACTGCATCAACATCTACAACTGTTATCCCTTGGACAGATTTGTCTAATGTGGCAACAGTAGGTAGTTGTGGTTCGGGATGTAACCAAGGTACTGCTCCTGATAATAACAAAACTCGTTTTCAGATTATTACTCAATCAGGTAATGATTCTTATTCAGGAGGTAACATTCCACGTATTCCAAATGGAGTAGCAAGAACTATACGTTTAGGAGATATGTGCTCGGCTAGTAATGAGAGTGCAGAAGCGTTGTTCTATGAAATGACAGTGTCTCCTCAAAATGCGTTGATATTTATTGACTATGCCGTTGTGTTGGAATCACCATCTCACGGACCTACAGGTAATCCTGAATTTATGATTCGTGTGTGTCGTAAATCGGGTGGTCAATGGCAAAATGCTCCTATTTCTGACTCTTTGTACTACATTATTCAAGCTCCAAATAGTAATGATGCAGTACTTCCAACAGGTTGGGCTAGAGCATCGTTAGGTAGTTGTCCTTATGTTTACAAAACTTGGGCAAAGGTGGCTATCAACTTGTATAGCTACTTGTATGAAGAAGTAAGAATAGAAATATACATCTCCGACTGTAATGCTCAATTCCATGGTGGATATTGCTATTTGTCGGGAACTTGTCAACCTATGCAATTGGCAGCTAGCGATTGTGCTGCAGGTTCATCTACTGCCGTGGCTACAATTAAAGCTCCAGCAGGTTTGAACACTTACCAATGGCAACGTCAAACCTTGACAAGTGAATGGGAAGATATTCCGGGTGCTACCGATTCAATATTGGGTGTACAAACAGCGGACTTTCCTCAAGGAACTGATGGTAATCGTGTGCCTACTAATAATTTTAGATGTGTGATGACATCCACATTGGACCCTAATAAGCCTATTACTTCCTACTTGACAACTACTGTAAATAACATGAAACCGTATATATCTATAGATACAACCAGTTATTGTGATGGTACTATAGTGTTTACCGATAGAAGTGTTGCTCCTTATGTAGTGACGGATGCCGATGAAGTGGATACTTCTTTATCAGTATGGGATTTTGGTGACGGTTCTCCTAGAGTTACTGGTGGTGTTGTAACTCATCGTTATGCTAATCGTGGTGACTATTTGGTAACTTTAAGATCTAGTGCTGCTAATGGTACTTGTTATGCAGAAGCAAGCCGCGACTATCATGCTCGTAAACGTCCACGCTTAACTATTGCATCCGATGGCGACTCTGTTATATGCCGTGGCACTAAAAAAGTATTCCGTTCTAGCACTGAAGAGTTCTTGAGAGATTATCTATGGGTTGTTCACAGACAAGACGGATTTAAAGATACTATAAGAAATGATGAAGAATTGCACTATACTTTCCAAGATACTTCGGTTGTAGAACTTAGAGTATTCAACAGCGAAGGTTGCGACACTGCTGTATTTATGAATGTATATGCTCAAGATTACCCAAGTTTAATTGTTACTGGCGACACAATAGTGTGCAACGGTACTCAAAGTATAGTAAATGTAAGTTCAAATATACCTAACTGTACTTTCGGATGGTATATGGACCCATCATTGAGTACTCCTTTCTATAGTGGTTCACAATTGGTAAGAACTCCTACACAAGATGAAAAATATTATGTAAAGGTTACTACTCCTATTGGTTGCGAAGCTTGGGACAGTTTGAGTATCCGCTTGATGGTTCCAAATATGAGTAGCAATATAAATGAAGTATGCTCGGAAGGCGAAGTGAAGCTACAAGCAGAAGGTGCAGCTGGCTATAAATGGACTGCATCGCCTATTGATTCTACTTTGTTTGGACAAGATACTGCTAGAGTCATAACTGTTTACCCCAAAGTAACTACTACTTATACTATGGTGGGTATTGGACAAAATGGTTGCGAAGCTAGCCCTTTGAAAAAGACTATCAAGGTATATCCTTATCCTGCTCCTATTTTGGATTATACTCCAAACTTTGTAGACTCTGAAGACCCAACAGTGACATTCACAGATAAGAGTGAAGGTAGTGTAAAAACAATTTGGAATTTCCATAATGGTGATATATTTACTCAACGTAGTATAACATACGAATTTACAGATTTGGAAAAAGATTCAGTAAAAGTATCTATGTTCACTGCTAACGAGTTAGGATGTTCTGCAGACATATCTGTAATGTTGCCAATATCGGTGTTTGCAGTATGGTTCCCTAACGCATTTACTCCAGATAAGACTGAAAATTCGGTATTCAAAGTTTCTACTACCAACGATATAAGAGATTATAGCTTGTATATCTACAATAGAGATGGTCTTTTGGTATTCTCGACAAACAATGTGTCAGAAGGT
>JAFZEK010000246.1 GCA_017560705.1 Bacteroidales bacterium
TAGCACCGACGTACAACGCAATCATATCGTTTATATAGCCATATTGTCTTGTAAATATAGATACTTTTTGGTTGGCCATCTTCTCTTTCATGCTTATTTGAAAAGTGGGGAGTGAGTATAGTTCAAGCTTTGCCCCAAACATAAAATTATCCTTTTTAATGCCAAAACTACAGCCATTTGCAATGGTTTCGTATTTCTCTACATTGTTGGATATTACTGATATTGCAGGAAGATTTATTGCGTTATAGTTGCCCGATTGTATTTCTATTACATAACTTCGTTCGCCTATTTCGTTTTGAGCCTTTGCTGTTCCCAATGCAAGAATGCCAATGGCGAAGAGTGTTATAAGCTTATTTCTTTTCATGTCTTTTCGTATTAGAGAATACTCTTGTAGCGTTTCTTTCTTTGGAGCATTGGGGCAAAGATTGTATGATTATCTTTGCCCTTGTCCATTTGTTTGGTTATGTTTGAAAATTAAATGAGTCTATACTGATGTTCTAGTTGTCGAATATTTTTTTGAAAAGAGACTTGTTGTTAATGGCTGCATTGAATAGAGGCTCTACCAATATATTGCTTTCAAATTCACCTTGGTTCAATGATACATTTATGAAACCGCCAGGCATCATTTCGCTGTATATAGCTTCATCGTTCTTTTCGTTGTCGAAGCTGAAATATAGCTTTTGCGATATTTCTTGAGTAGAAGCGTTGAGCAACACATTGTCGTGGTCTAGTATCACTATTGAGTCAATAAGGTTTTCTACATCTTTCACTTGGTGTGTGGATATTATAACAGTAGTGTTTTCGGTGCAAGCCTTGGCTAATATTTTTCTAAAATCGGCTTTGGATGGAATGTCAAGTCCATTGGTAGGTTCGTCCAAAAGTAGATATTTGGTTTTCAAAGATAAAGCTATGGCAAACATGGCTTTCTTTTGTTGCCCGTATGATAGGTGTTCAAACTTTTTGTTTCTGTCCACATTCATTTCGTCCATTAGGGATACGAATAGTTCGTGGTCGTAATTTGGGTAGAACATACCTGTGGTTTTTACATATCTCTCTGGTGTGCTATCAGATGGGGCTATTACTTCTTCGGGCAAAAAGAATATGTCTTCCAAAAAATCGGGTTCGCGTTCAAAAGGAATTTTACCATCTATAATGCAACGGCCTTTGTCGGCATTTTGCAAGCCTGTTATAAGTTTTAGCAATGTGGTTTTTCCCACGCCGTTTTGACCCAAAAGTCCGTAAATACATCCTTCTTCAAAGGACAAATTGATGTTTTCAAATACTTTTTGCTTGCTGTAAGCAAAATCTAAATTTTCTATAGTAATCATATTATTAGCTATTTAACTGTTTTAATATACTAGTGTATTGCTGTTGTAATACACTGTAAAGGTAGTACTTTTTTCTCACATACCAAATGTTTTTTTGCATTTTTTTACAGCCTAGTGTGTGCTGAACTGTATAAACAGTTGGGAAAGAAATGATAACGGCTTGTTATTATCTTTAGGCAACTTCTAAAAATTCCACGTTCTAGGAAATTGAATTGATTGTAGAAAGAACTTTTGCGTGGTTGACTTCGTCGATGTTGCTATCGCTCTAAATAGCCAA
>JAFZEK010000247.1 GCA_017560705.1 Bacteroidales bacterium
ATAGTGAAGAGAGTAAGACGACTAGTAATAAAGGATGCAGTATTGCGTTTTATGTACTCTTGGGCTTGATAGTGCTTTACTTTGTATTTGGCTATATAATGTATCAAAGAGCTCAAGTATAGGTTGTAGGGCTAACTTAATTATGTAATAGAAAGATATATAGTATTATGGAACTTATTGGAGATATTATTACAGTTTCTTTATTGGCGGTAGCTGTTTTTTTGGCAGGAAAGGCTTTATTTGATTCTGCTGCGAAGAAAAACAGAGTAAGATATTTCAAATTGTCGCTTATAATGTTGGTTTTGGCTGTATTTGTATCTGCTTTGGTTGTTTTAATTATTCAATGATAAAGAAAACGGAAAACATGAAAGACATAAGAGATTTATTCGATATACTCAATACAACAGTCTATAATGGCAAACCTTTGGTGTATTTTGACAATGCTGCCACTACCCAGAAACCACGTGCTGTGATAGATGCTCTTACGAGCTATTATACAACGTTGAATAGTAATATTCACCGAGGTGCTCACTATCTTAGCAATATTGCTACAGAGGCTTACGAGGAAAGCCGACGTGCTGTTCAGGCATTTATAAATGCTAAGGAATCGTGTGAGATAGTGTTTACTCGTGGCACTACTGAGAGTATAAATCTTGTAGCTTCATCGTTTGGCAAGGAGTATTTTACCGAAGGTGATGAAGTTATTGTTTCGGGAATGGAACACCACTCTAATATTGTTCCTTGGCAGTTGGCTGGTGCTAAACTGCGACCAATACCTTTTTCCGACGAAGGAGTGTTGGACTTAGAGGTGTTTAAAAAATTATTTTCTAGCAATACTAAGTTGGTAGCTATAACTCATGTGTCTAACACTTTGGGAACTATAAATCCGATAAAAGAGATAATCACTTATGCTCATGAAAGAAATATTCCCGTTTTGGTGGATGGAGCGCAGGCTATATCTCATACCAAGGTGGATGTGCAGGATTTGGATTGTGATTTCTATTGTTTTTCCGGACATAAGATGTATGCTCCAATGGGTGTTGGAGTTATGTATGGTAAGAAAGACATTTTAGAAAAATTACCTCCTTATCAAGGTGGGGGCGAAATGATAAAAGATGTTTATTTTGAATATTCTACATACAATACATTGCCGTTTAAGTTTGAGGCTGGAACTCCATCGGTTGGTGATGTGCTTGGATTGAAAAAAGCTATAGATTTTATGCAAGAAATAGGTATAGAAAATATAGCCAAACATGAAAATATGTTGTTGAACTATGCTGTAGAACGTATGCAAGAAATAGATGGTATGAGGTTTATAGGTTCTGCTCCTAACAAAACTTCAGTAGTATCTTTCTTGTTGGGCAATTCTCATCCATACGATGTAGGTGTGTTGTTGGATAAGCTTGGTGTGGCTGTTAGAACTGGGCATCATTGCACCCAACCTATCATGGATAGATATGAAATACCCGGAACTGTAAGGGCATCGTTTGCAGTGTATAACACAGTGGAAGAAATAGATATAATGATAAATGGATTGAGAAAAATTGCTCCAATGCTTATGTAGTTTATTTTGGATGCTAATTGTTTCGGCTTTTAGAAAATTGCCTTAAACCTTTCTTTAAAAATTGTTCTAATACAGTATGCAATGGATAGCGACAAGGTTTTAGCAATATACAAACAAATCTAGTGGATGTAGTCAAAAATCCCTCACGAGAAAAATCTAACTGCTACGTGATGTAGATAATTTTTCTTTGAGAGGGATTTTTTAATCCAAATTGATTGTTCGGATTTTTGCAAGATTATGAGTGCGCTGCATATAGGTGCTAATCAATACTTTATTATGTGATATTTTCTAATGACGGTCATTAGAAAATATCACATATAATAAACGGTATACCTTATATTTACGATTTACACATATTTCTAATGACCGATTTGGGTTAAACTTTTGCGTGATTGACTTCGTCGATGTTGCTATCGCTCGAAAGAGCTAATACTTAGGCATTGCTCTTTACTCGCTTAATCGTA
>JAFZEK010000248.1 GCA_017560705.1 Bacteroidales bacterium
CATCATAGCGGGCTATGCTGCTCCAAAAGAAATAGAAAGATTTCGGTAAAAAACACAACGTTGCGATTAAGCGAGTAAAGAGCAATGCCTAAGCATTAGCTATTTCGAACGATAGCAACATCGACGAAGTCTGCGCACGCAAAAGTTCTTTCTGCAATCAATTCAATTTCCTAGAACGTGGAATTTTTAGAAGTTGCCTAACTCTGTGCTTTGTAGTATTATATATAGCTAGGAGATTATTGTTTTCTATTTAGAAGGAAATACCTTGTCGAAGCCATGCAATATTTTTATTCTTTTTCCGTTTCTTTTCCACCGTGGGCTCTTTTATAGGGTGCGTAGCTTATAGGAGCAGCCTAGTGGTATTTGATATGTATATAATATATTATAGTATAAATAAAATATCATCGATGAAAAAAATATTCCTAAGTTTGGCAACACTTTCGTTGCTAATGAGTGGATGTAAAGTTAAGCAATCCACTTCTGCCGAAGATGTTATAGGCAAACAGTCCGTGGAAGTAACTGACGGACGTTTCACTCCCGAAGTGATGTGGGGAATGGGAAAGATGGGCGAAGCCACTGTGTCGCCTGATGGTAGCAAGATCGCCTACACCGTTACCTACTACGATTTGGGAAAGAACAAAGGTAATTCTGAAATATATGTGATGAATGCCGATGGTTCTGATGTAAAACAAATAACTACAACAGCTAAGAGCGAGTTTAATCTTGTTTGGCTAACAGACAATGACATCGCTTTTGCTAGAGGCACTGAAAATGGTCCTCAAATATTCACTATGACAGTGGATGGCACTAGCGAAAAGCAACTTTCCAATATAGAAGGTGGCATAGAAGGCTTTATCCTTTCGCCTGATCAAAGCAAGGTAGTGTATGCTGCTACTGTGGCTAAGGAAAAAGAAAGCGAAATAGCTAAATTATACGAAGGCTTGCCAAATGCTACCGGTCGTATTAATGAAGATTTGATGTATCGTCATTGGGACGAATGGGTGGATGCTATTCCTCATATTTACATCGCCGACTTTAACGCAGGTGGAATAACAGCAGGTGCTGATATATTGGAAGGAGAACCTTTCGAATGTCCTATGCGTCCTTGGGGTGGTTTGGAACAAGTGGCTTTCTCGCCAGATGGAAAAACCATTGCTTATACATGTCGTAAAAAAGCAGGTAAAGAATACGCTCTTTCTACTAATTCCGATATTTATCTATATAACATAGCTGATAAGAGTGTACAAAACATCAGCGAAGGTATAATGGGTTATGATCAAAATCCTGTTTTCTCCAATAATGGTAAATACATTGTGTGGGAAAGTATGGAACACGACGGATACGAATCCGACAAGCAACGTATTATGCTTTATGACCTAGAAGCTAAAGAACGCAAAGATCTTACTGCTAATCTTGACCAAACATGCTATAGCTATGCTTGGAGCGATGACGATAGTAAGATTTATTTCATAAGTCCTTTTATGGGTACTAGAGAAATATTCGTTTGCAACTTAGCCGACAATTCTTTCAAGCAAATAACAAAAGACCTTCACGATATTAATGCTTTCGAACTTAAAGGCGACAAGATTTATACTCAAGAAGTATCAATGTCTCATCCAGCTGAAGTGTTCGTATACGATGCTAATGGAGAAAAAGCTCAAGGCCAACAATTATCGACTGTAAATACTGAAGTATTGAATCAAGTGAATATGGGTAAGGTAGAAGAACGTTGGATAAAAACTACCAATGGCGAAGATATGCTTGTATGGGTAGTATATCCTTATAACTATGATAGTACAAAAACTTATCCGGCATTACTTTTCTGCCAAGGTGGCCCTCAAGATATGGTAAGTCAGTTCTGGTCTACTCGTTGGAACTTCCAATTGATGTCGGGTGCCGGTTATTTTGTTATAGCTCCAAACCGTCATGGTGTTCCCGGATTTGGTACTAAATGGAACGAACAAATTAGCGGCGACTACGGTGGACAAAATATGAAAGACTATATGCAAGCCTACGATGTTATAGCAAAAGAACATCCAAGCATAGATGAAAACCGTGTAGGTGCATGTGGTGCTAGCTATGGTGCTTTCTCTGTTTATTGGTTAGCTGGTAATCATCAAAACCGTTTTAAAGCATTCTTGGCTCACAACGGTATGTTCAATTTAGAACAACAATACTGCGAAACTGAAGAAATGTGGTTCGTAAATTGGGACTTAGGTGGACCTTATTGGGATAAGAGCAATGCAACTGCACAACGCAGCTATGCTAACTCACCTCACAAGTTTATCCAAAACTGGAATACTCCTATATGTGTAATTCACGGAGAATTGGATTATCGTATTGTGGCTTCGCAAGGTATGGCTGCTTATAATGCTGCTGTGCTTCGTGGTGTACCTGCTAGATACTTGTATTTCCCTGATGAAAACCACTGGGTGCTTCAACCTCAAAACAGTGTGTTGTGGCACAGAAACTTTATCGATTGGTTCGATAAGTGGTTGAAATAGTAGCTTAGTAGAGGGCTAAGATGGCCCTCTGTATACAATAGGCAAAGCCGAAAAGCCTATACTGGATAAAAGTATGTTATATAATTTCTAGTATTGGTTTTTCGGCTTTCTTATTATAGGCAACTTCTAAAAATTCCACGTTTCGGATAAACCAAAGAATGTTCTTTAAAACTTTTGCGTGCGTTGACTTCGTCGATGTTGCTATCGCTCGAAATAGCTAATGCTGGAGCATTGCTCTTTACTCGCTTGATCGCAACGTTGCGTTTTTTCTTGGAATCTTTCTATTTCTTTTGAGGTCGCATAGCCCGCTATGATGGGTCAAAAGAAAGTAGAAATCTTCTCAAGAAAATTCCGCAAATTACGTGCAAAGCAATTTTTAGAAGTTGCCTATATGCATTATTATTCAGCAGTTTGTGTTATATTGTTCATTTGTTTAGTATTTTTATGATTTCTAGTAGTAGATAAATATGTATCTTTGCAACGCTTTTTTTCTGTTTTTTGCGGTATGTTATCCGCTGTAATATAGGAAGATAAATATTATTAATTAAAATACAATGTAATGAAAAAACTGCTATTAAATTTGTTGCTTGTGGTGATGTTAGTGCCGTGGGCAATGCAAGCACAAGACCTGATGGATTATACATTCCGTACAGGCGTAGACACTTCTAAGTGGATTCCACTTACAGCAAGTGCTACTCAAATTTTTGGTGCTACTACAGATGATGCTGCATCTTCTGTGTATGACATG
>JAFZEK010000249.1 GCA_017560705.1 Bacteroidales bacterium
ATGTTTTACTTTAAAGACCGAAAAAGTTCATTAAACAACAACGTAAAACTATTACTAGCAGTATTACGTTGCTGCACAGTATCTTTAATAGCTTTTCTACTACTTTCGCCACTAGTAAAACAAAAGATGGTGGAAGAAGAAAAACCCATAGTAATAGTAGCTCAAGACAATTCCTCGTCCGTGTTATACTGCAAAGATTCATCTTTCTACAGAGGAGAATACAAGTCGCTCTTACAAAATACAATAGAAAAACTAGAAGACGACTACGAAGTGCACACCTACACCTTTGGCGAAAAGATCGATGATGCCTTTGAAATAAATTTTTCTGACAAGAAAACTAATATTTCCGACTTATTCCAACACATAACAAATGTGTACACCAACAGAAACATTGGAGCAATATTACTCTGCAGCGATGGACTTTACAACAGCGGACACAACCCCTTAGCAGCAGCCGAAGCCTCGTTGCACCCCATCTACACAGTGGGCATGGGCGACACATCACTAAGAAAAGATGCATATATAAGCAATGTAAAACACAACAAGATAGCATATCTTGGCAATAAATTTCCCGTAGAAATAGCCATCAAAGCCACTATGCTCGGCGGACAAAACAGCAAACTAATAGTGCAAAAAAATGGAAAACAGATATTCTCCAAAGACATAAAATACACCGAAGACAACTTTTCCACCACCATACCTCTAGTGCTTGATGCCGACATTAAAGGCTTGCAACACTACAAAATAGTCCTAGAGCGATGCAATGGAGAGGTATCCGATGCAAATAATGTACGAAATATAACCATAGATGTGATAGACGGTAAACAAAAAGTTGCCATATTAGCACATTCCCCTCACCCTGATGTGGCTGCTATAAAGCACAGCATTGCCGACAATGAAAACTACGATGTAGAAACATTCTTAGCCAAAGACTTCGACAAGCCATTGGCTGAATACAATCTTATAATACTACACCAAATACCCACAACCGCCGACTACAAAGGCATGGAGCTTGTGGAAAAAATAAAGAAAGAAGATATACCCGTCTTGTTTATCATAGGAGAACAAACTGCAATACCCCAACTTAACCAGACAGACATGGGGCTAAAAATACTATCTAAAATAAACCAACACAGCGATGTTACGCCACTTTACAACTCAGAGTTCACCCAGTTTATTCTACCTCAAGAGGTGTATAGCAAGTTCGAACACTTTCCTCCGCTTTCAGCTCCATTTGGAGAATATAAAACCGCCACAAACTCTCAAAGTCTTTTTATGGCAAAGGTTGGCAACGTATCTTCGGGAAATCCAATGATAATGTTCGTGCAAAAACACAATGTAAGATATGGTTTCATTATAGGAGAAGGCTTATGGCGTTGGCCATTAGCAGACTATGCTCAAAACGGAACTGCGGACAACTTCAACACTCTTATAGACAAGATGGTGATGTATCTATCCCTAAAGATTAGCAAAGACAGATTCAGAGTAGTGGCAAACAACTCCTACATAGAAGCAGAACCAGTAACATTCGAAGCCGAATTCTACAACGAAAGCTACGAACTAACAAACACTCCCGATGTACTCATGTCTATTACCGATTCCGCAGGCAATGAGAAACAATACCATTTCAACAGAGTTGGAGCTACTTACCACTTGAATATTGGCAGTCTTTCGGCAGGCAGATACACCTATAAAGCCACCACAGCCTACGGAAACAAAAGCTATAAAGCCGAAGGAAACTTTGTTGTAGAACCCATAATGCTCGAAGACATAAATCTTGTCGCTGACCATACTTTGCTCAACACTCTATCACAAAAAACAGGTGGAGAACTACTATCCGCCAGAAACATTTCTGACCTACCCGAGATGATAAAAAAACGAACCGACATAAAAACAGTAATGTATGAGCAGCTTAAATATAGCGAAATACTAAATATGCCTTGGCTATTCGTTCTTATAATATTACTACTCGGTTCAGAATGGGTAATTAGAAAATACAACGGCGAGATTTAAATCGCTTATATATATAATAGTATAAGCAACCTTTTTGCCCTACGAATATCATGAACGCTAAGTGGAAAATAAACAACGAGACAATACGCCATTGTGCTACACTGCTTTCGGGCACAGCAATGGCTCAGGGTATTACTTTTTTGGCCTATCCTGTGATAGCTCGTCTTTACTCAGCTGCTCAATTTGGTGCTTATACTACTTTACTCAGCTGGTTGGATGTGTTTGTCATCCTTGCCACTTGTCGCTACGAGCAAGCTATTATGCTCACTTCTTCTGTACGAGACACGTCAGCTGTAGTTAAGCTATGCAAATCTTTATGTGCTTTAGTCTCTACAATGGTAGCTATCGGCATAATAGTGCTTCTTTTTACACGAGGCGAAAACTCAACTATCAGTTGGGAATTCATGTTTCTTCCATTGCTAGTATTTTTCACCGGACAATATAGGATTTATCTTCTTTTATCCAACAAACACAAGGGCTACAAGCAAATATCGCTATCGGAAATTGTAGTTAGCATATCCACTACTACCGGGAAAATATGCGGCGGATTATTAAAAATGTTCCGCATAGGGCTACCTTTAGCAACTCTACTTGGACGAATTCTTGGCAATGTGTGCTATTGGCGTTCATTACGAAAGCTCGCTTTACCCAAGGTTTCCAACGCCGAAGTAAAAGCTGCCGCCATTAACTACAGAAACTTTCCACTCTATTCTACCCCAAAAGATTTTATCAACAGTCTATCCATCAACTTACCTTTCACTCTCCTAGCCATATATTTCGAACAGTCGTTCATAGGACTATTTTCCATGGCTTTCACTTTCACTTTCCGACCAGTAAACCTACTAAACAGTGCCTACGAACGTGTACTATATCAGCGAGTAGCCGAAAAATACAATAACAAACAACCTATTATGAAAGATGTGCTTCGCTTCTTTGCCTATAACTATTTGGCTCTTATCCCTCTTTTCGCACTGCTTTACATCTTTGCCGAGCCTCTCATGGCCCTTCTTTTAGGCAAAGAATGGAGTGATGTTGCCATATACTTCAGATACATGTTGCCATGGGCATTGGTAATGGTAGCAGGCTCGTCGTTATCATTTATACCCAACATATTCTCCGTTCAACGAACTGAGGCTATACTATATTTCATCTTATTCCCCATCAGAGCCGGAGTTCTTTTTATAGGAGTAGCCTTCGACAATTTCTCATTGGCCATAGCTTTATTCTGCGGAGCAGGTGCATTATTCGTCTTTGGGCTCACCGCTTGGTATTTCTCTTTGCTTCGTCGCTACGACCGCAACCTAAAAACTCCACTTTCCACACCGACAATCTAAGCCTAATTTTCTAATCGACACTTTTTCAGCATTTCACTATCTACAAAGATAGTTTAGAAACTACCTTAAGATACTGATTAGCTTCCGGTCCCATATTAAACAGCAAATCTAATATACTTACATTTGGCAAAAATCCTACTCTATCGGCAAATACTTGGTCATAAACCGGCAACGAAGAAATACTATTATCTGTAGTTTTGGGCGAAAAGTAGTTACGATAGTCATCTGTATCTGCAGGTAAATCATGAGAGAAAACAAAATCCACACTAAGACGTATTTCCGTTTTTATATGCAATTTCTTGGCTAAGAAACGAAGAATAGCAATATTCAATTCGGGCAAGGTTGAGTAATCTTGATTCAGAATATGAAATATATCATCTTTATAATACATAAAATACGGTGACGAATTATAAGCTGCTTCTATAGCTCTGCAATGTTTTATTCTCCAATTCTCGTGGTTACAAATGTCTATATCCTTAGTTATAGTATGATTTCCATTGCGTTTTACCACAGGAACACTTAGGCTCATGCTTCCCATAGCCGTAGCTATAACTGCACGATTACGATAAGTTTGCTTAGGGTAAGTCTCGTATTGTTCTATGATTACACTTTGGTATTCGCATAATTTTGCCATATAAGTTATTGGCGGAAAATACGCAGTGGCAAATATAGCGTTGGTTTTTGTTGTCATGTTTAGTATTATAAGGAAAAGATTCGTTTTTTCATCATCCTTTTCACTAGAGGCCACTCACCAACTAGGTGATGCAGCCTCAAGAAAAGTACTATCTAGCACACATATCGTGTATATTATTTTCCAAATGTTATTGTTGTCAAGCTATTATCTTCAAAAAAGAAATCAATATTTGCTTCGGGGAAAGATATACGACGTTCGCCCCACGACTCGTTTTCGATGTCTTCCGAATAATATTTATTAGCCACCATAAGTTGCACTACAGCTTGCTCGCTATATTCTTCTAAACTCTTACCAAATAGTATTGCGTTTTCACCATCTATATCTATGCAAGCCAAAGTAGGATTTGTTTCTCCTTCAAAGAATAGCGACATTCCATGCTCGTCGTAGTGCAACACTATAGTTGGAGTTTCAGGTTCGTTATCAATAGTTTCGATAGCCGAAGCTTCGCCAAACACTTTTTTCACTTCGTCGATAGTGCAACCAAATGTCAAATTATCTATTCCTTTTTTTAATTCTATTACGTGTTTCATATCGTTCTATATATTATTTAGGTTTATATTTCAGGTCTTACGGTTTGCAAAGATACACTTTTTTTTCTAATTATCTACAAGAAATTCAAACCAAGCTGTAAACAAGTGTAATAAATCACAATATCGTATTCTATTAATTACCCCAATTTAGGAATTTTTGAAGCACAACAGCCTCTGTTTTATCGCAACATTATGGTGGCGAATTTACATCACGAGGAAAATTCATCTACATCTCGAGGGAAATTTATCTACATCGTGAAGCAGTTTTACTTACATCACGAGGAAAATTCACCAACCTATTCACACCTGATTTTCTTTTAATTAGACACAAGTCGAATTACATATCCATTAAAGCGAGGATTGTTCACCACACGCTTAGTACTACTACCAAATAATAAGAAATGAGCAAGACCTCGTTCCATCTCTTCAGTCGTAGATGTCCAATAAGTTCCTAAATCTTCTATATTATTGGGTGTTGCTGCAGCCGGTAAAAAGATACTATTACCATTTATAGCCGTTATTCTATAACTATTTACACCACTCACTGTAGTCCATATCCAAATACAATTGTCTATCAATTCGAGCACTTCACTCTCAGTAGGCATACGCCATGAGCCACACCAATTGGCTGTTACTGCGTCGTATTCAGGATTACCACTTATATCTGGAGGATTCATCTCCCTATTCCATGTAACACAATTAGCACTAGTATACTCATCCTTAGGAGAAAGTTTGCCCCAAGCATAAAAGTCGCCATCTTCCCATTCTTGTGTAGCCCCCATATTGCGCATCGACCACTTTGTTCCGCTAGGCAACTCTAAATCTACATACTTATGACCCGATATATACCCTCTCTTTGTTGCAAACACTCTTTCTTCACCATAGACCGTACCATTCTGATTAGTAGAGTATATCACACATAATACGTTGTACTATCTTGCAGAT
The DNA here is from genome assembly GCA_017560705.1 of Bacteroidales bacterium. GTDB lineage: Bacteria > Bacteroidota > Bacteroidia > Bacteroidales > P3 > HGM05376. Next base: position 5,517 of record JAFZEK010000249.1, read on the forward strand.
TGTATATATATAAAGGCAACTTCTAAAAATTCCACGTCCTCTGAAATATTATCATGAAACAAAAGAACTTTTGCGTGCGTTGACTTCGTCGATGTTGCTATCGCTCGAAATAGCTAATGCTTAGGCATTGCTCTTTACTCGCTTAATCGCAACATTGTGTTTTTTACCGAAATCTTTCTATTTCTTTTGGGGTCGCATAGCCCGCTATGATGGGTCAAAAGAAAGTAGAAATCTTTCTAGCAAAATTCCACAAATCACTAGCAAAGCAATTTTTAGAAGTTGCCTTAATTCAATGAATTTTATAACCACCCAACTTTTGCATTATTTTATTCGGAGTACTATTGTCAAATCCGAAAAAAAACGTAACTTTGCAAAAAATATATTTACCAAATATGATTACACATTACTTAAAATCAGTTTATGGCAAACAAATAATATCCCTAATATTAGTTTTTGCCTTTTCTCAAAGTGTTTTATCACAAAAAATTAGTATCGAGGGCTCAATCTATGATGCCGAAGATAATTCTACACTCATTGGAGCCACAATACAAGAGCAAGGCACATCTAATGCTACTACAACCAATATTGATGGCAAATTTTCGATAATGCTAAACTCCGACACATCAACATTGCACATTTCTTATGTAGGCTACACTCCTAAATCAGTAAAAATTGATGGTAAAAAACATCTTGAAATAGCACTTAATAAAGATATCCTTAAATTACCAATTATAACAATCAGTGCACAAATTGGAACAAATAGGAAAACTCCAATAGCTATTAGCACCATTAATTCCAGCCAAATAGAAGAAAATTTGGGTACACGAGAATTTCCTGAAATTCTCAATGGAACACCAAGCGTTCATGCCAATAAGCAAGGAGGCGGTTGGGGCGACTCGGAGATATGGATGAGAGGATTTGACAACACAAACATTGCCGTAATGATCAATGGCATACCTGTAAACGAAGCTGAAGATGGCGATTTATATTGGAGCAATTGGGCTGGACTCAGCGATATAGCCATGGCTATACAAACCCAACGCGGCATAGGTTCGGGAATGCTCAGTAACCCATCGATAGGTGGAACTATAAACATCATAACCAAAGGTTTTGAACCGCAAAAAGGATCATCGGCAGAATACGCCGTAGGTGCCGATGGATATAATAAAGTCCTATTCAGTACTTCATCGGGATTGATGGATAACGGATGGTGTTTTAATATACTGGGGTCAAAAACATGGGGCAATGGATATATACAAGGTGGAGATTTTGAAAGTTATACATACTATATCAACATGTCGAAATCTATAACTGAAAATCAACTTCTCAATATCAACTTTTTCGGCTGCTCTCAAGAACATTATCAACGTTCGGCTGCACTAAGTATAGCTGAATGGAAACGAGTTAAATTCTTATATAGTGGAAATTCGCATTGGACTCGCTACAACCCCGACTATGGTTTCGACAATTTAGGTCAACGAAAATCAACAGCATATAACACATACAACAAGCCTATACTCACCATAAATCATACTTGGCAAATAAACGATAACTCAACACTTTCAACTACGGCGTATGCTTCGTGGGGTAAAGGCTATGGATATTCGGGCAATGTAAATAGCACCACCTACAATTGGACAGCATGGCAACCTGTAACAAACGGGCTGTTGAACCCAAATTTTATAACAAATCAAGGAACTTTTGATTATGGAATGATTTATGACATAAATACCGAAGCACAATATGGCTCGGAACTAGTAATGGCTCAAAATATTGGCGATAAAAACACCAATGGACTCATATCCACTTTCAATACTAATCTATCGGAATATTTGGATTTGTATGCGGGCATCGATTGTCGTTATTTCAAAGGCATCCATACCAACAAAATAATAGACTTGTATGGTGGTGACTACTATATCGACCCAAACCGTCGCAATGTTTTGATTGAGAACAACTATATAGCCTCATCCGAAGAATGGGTTAATGAAAAATTGGGCATAGGTGATATTGTATTCCGCGATTACGACAGCTATGTGATGCAAGAAGGAATATTTACTCAACTAGAATACTCTAAAGATAAAATAACAGCATTCGTATCAGGAAACATAAACTACAATCACTATCGGCGATACGACAGATTTTATTACGCTGAACAAAATGCTCAATCTGACACTCAAAACTTTTGGGGTGGAAATATCAAGAGTGGAATAAACTATAACATAAATAAAAGAAATAATATCTTTTTCAACGCAGGATACATATCAAGAGCTCCAATGTTTAAAGGTGGGGTATTTATGTCTGCCAATAATA
>JAFZEK010000250.1 GCA_017560705.1 Bacteroidales bacterium
CTCCACCACTTTTTCGTTCATCTCCTTTCCACGATGTGTAATACCAATTTCCACGAGATGTTATATAAGTCAAATCTACATCATAGACTTTATTCTGCGGACCTTGGTCAATCTTCTTTTTAAGTGCTATGACAGAATCGTGCAATCTCAATTGTAGAATATTATACGCACGACACCCTGTTTCTTCTTCCACTCTCTCTAATGCATCTATATTCCATGGATTCAAGACCAACGGTTTTTCGCATATAACATCGCATCCTAGTCTTAATCCATAACGAGTATGAGCATCGTGCAAATAATTAGGAGTACATACAGTGACATAATCAATCTTTTGATTACTTTGTCTAAGCTTGGTATTATGCCTATCGAATAATTCTTGTTCTGTAAAAAATGCCGTATCGGGGAAATAACTATCCAAAATACCAACACTATCAAATCTATCGTATGCAGAAACTAGATTATTTCCAGTTTCTTTTATCGCTTTCAAATGTCGGGGAGCTATGTATCCTCCCACACCTATTAATGCAAAATTCTTCATCACTCTTCTTTTTATAATCTAGCGTCAACTATTTCTTTAGGCAAAACGCCTTTTACATCATAAACTATCCCCTCCGACTTCAACAATGCTCTAACATCTAAAGTCAAGAACTCAGCATGAGCCACTGCCAATATCACAGCATCATAACTCTTAGAGCTATAAGCCACTTGCTTATCCGTAGTAATATTTAGCTTATATTCATCATACACTTTCTGACAATCAACGTATGGGTCATAAATTGTTATATTCGAAGTATATTCTTTAAATGTATTATATATATCCACTACTTTGGTATTCCTAATATCAGGACAGTTTTCTTTAAATGCTACCCCCAGAATCAATATATTTGAATTCTTTATTCGAATACCATTCTTATTCATACACTTTATAACCTGATTTGCTACATAATCGCCCATACCATCATTGAGTTTTCTTGCCGACACCATTATCCTTGGCAAAACCCCATATACTTGAGCTTTCTGTATTAAATAATATGGGTCTACACCAATGCAATGTCCCCCTACCAAACCAGGAGCCAACTTAATAAAATTCCACTTTGTAGAAGCAGAATCTATAACATCATGAGTATCTATGCCCATTGCATTGAAAATCTTTGAAAGCTCATTCATGAAAGCAATATTCACATCCCTCTGAGCATTTTCTATAACCTTCGAAGCCTCTGCCACCCTTATAGATGATGCTTTATGTGTACCATTTATAAGAACTGAATTATACAATTCATCCACAAAATCTGCCACCTCAGGAGTAGAACCCGATGTCACTTTTACTATCTTTTCTACAGTATGCTCCTTATCCCCTGGATTTATACGTTCTGGAGAATAACCAGCAAAAAAATCTTCATTATATTTCAAACCTGAAGTCTGCTCCACAAGAGAAATACAAACCTCCTCCGTAACACCTGGATAAACCGTCGATTCGTAAATAACAGTATCACCCTTGGATATAACACTTCCTACAGCAACACTTGCATCCATAAGAGGTTGAAGATTCGGTTTATTATCCTTATCCACAGGAGTTGGTACTGTAACTATATAAACATTGCAACATCGTATATTTTCAATATTCGATGTGCAATCAAAACCATTATTCAATGCTTCCAGAAGCGATTCCCCCGATATTTCCATGGTAGAATCTACACCACTTTTAATCTCTTTTACCCTATTGACATCAGTATCAAATCCAATTGTTTTATACTTAGTAGAAAACAATCGGGCTAACGGCAAACCAACATATCCAAGCCCTACTACTGCTATTTTTATATCTTCCTTCGTCATTGCTTTTGCTAGTTACTATATCCCAAAACAACTAATATTTAGCTTTTTTATTGCCCTATACTTAAAAAGTATCTATCCAAACTTTCAATTGCTTTATCTGATATTCATAAACTGCAATCTTATCTTCTATCACATCCTTACCCCATTTTGTAGTAGCATAACCATTAGCCCTAGATATGAATGTTTCATCATCCAAGTCCTCTTCCACATCCAAAAGACATGTCAACGCCCTCTCTTTCTTGCTCAACTCAAGCTTCAAATCCTCCAACGAAGCTATAAAGCCAATCTTATCTCCTTCGTATTTAAACTGCTTCTTTATATCAGCCATATTTCAATATTATCTATTTAGGTAACTTCTAAAAATTCCACGTTCTATGAAATATTATTATTAAATAAACTTTTGCGTGACTTACGTTTTTCCTTGGAATCTCTTTCTATTTCTTTTTCAATCGCATAGTCCGCTATGCTCAATTAAAAGAAAGTATAATTCTTTTCAAGAAAATTCCGCAAAGCAATTGCAAAGCAATTTTTAGAAGTTGCCTTTAAAAAATCCTCATTTACATACGCAAATGAGGATTTAATCAAAAAAAGTTTTATCTATTATTTTCCAGCTTCGCTATCTTCTCCATAGCCATAACCATAGCCGTATCCATAACCATAACCGTATCCATAACCATAGCCGTAACCGTATCCATAGCTATAACCACCATAACCCTTCTTCATCATCGGAACAGCTACTAATACCATTGCCATATTCTTAAACTTGTTAGATTCATACAGCTCTTGAATATTTGGCAAATAACGCTTATCCAACATTCCAATACGAGAAACATATATTGTCATATCGGCAGTTTGATTTATTATAGCAGAATCCGCTACAACCTGAGCTGGAGGAGTATCTATAATAACATAATCGTATGTCTCTTTCAATTTTTCTACCAACTTAGAAAATCTGTCAGTCAATAATAACTGAGTAGCATTCGGCGGAGTTTTTTCACAAACGATGTAATGCAAATTCGGCGAAATTTGACTACGTGCTATAACATTTGTAATGTCATTTTCTTTTCCTATAAGATACTTAACAATACCTTGTTTAAGCGAGCGGTCCATTATTTTAGACAAAGAACGTTTACGCAAGTCCATATCTAAAATAATAGTTTTCTTACCTAAGTAAGACAATGACAATGCCAAATTTAAAGATACGTATGTCTTACCTTCACCAGGAATTGAAGA
>JAFZEK010000251.1 GCA_017560705.1 Bacteroidales bacterium
GAATTCTATTGTAGTTTTATAGGCTATACTTCGATAGTACCATCAAAAACAAAACGAACAGGTCCTAGAAGATATATGTTTTCGAACTTTCCTTGAGTGTTCTTCTGAAAAGACACTTCGAAATCACCACCTTTCGTTTTCACATATACTTTTGATAGAGCTTTCGTAGTTTGCTCAGCCCAAATCAATGCCGAAGCTACCACACCAGTTCCGCAGCTTAGTGTTTCATCTTCAACACCTCTTTCATAAGTTGCTACTCTTATGGTATCTTCAGTCACTGGGTTAATAAAATCGACATTGGTTCCGTTTGGTGCAAAAGCGTTGTTATTTCTTAGCTTTCGCCCTTCTTCTACCACATTATAGCTATTTATGACATCTTCGTCCAATATCTCGACATAGTGTGGAGAACCAGTATCAACAAAATGACCACTCAAGCACTTCGTAATATCTGTGGCTAATTCCATTTTAAGTTTCACTACGCCTTCACATTTGTTTTCATCCCATTCAACGACAGTGGCAGAATGCAAACCATCATAAGCAGTGAAACACGTATCTTGGTGTATGATATTTAATTGCTTAGCAAAAGCTACAATGCAGCGTCCTCCGTTGCCACACATAGAAGCTTTTCGTCCATCAGAATTGCAATAAACCATTTCAAAATCGGCATTATCAGCATTCTTCAAAAGCATTAAGCCATCAGCACCTATACCTAAATGTCTATTGCATAGAAATTCTCTTTGTTCATCTGACAAATTGTCATACATTCCATTTCTATTATCTAATAGAATGAAATCATTTCCAGCTCCATGATATTTATAAAAGTTCAGTTTCATTATAGAGTATCAGAGTCTTTGTTGGTATTATTATCGTTTTTTATAGGTCTATAATCTATATCATCAATTTCTACATTTCGTATGCTGTGTACACTACAATTTAGCTCTACTTCAGACTTTTTTCCATCCATTTTTTCTACAGCCAATTGAGTATCGTTTGCATTTATAGAATCCCCCTCTTTAGGGTCTGTAAAAACATCAAATATCTTCTTCAATTTACTGGTAGTTCTATCATTGGATGAATCATTCTTATTATAATCACCATCCTTTCCAAGGAAAAAGATATAAAAATTCTTGATTGCAGGACGGTCGTAAAGAAGGATTAATATCGAGTTCAATAATATAGAAATAAAGACAACACTATATGTAATGTATTTTATGCTTTCACCTCCGGGTATACCAGCTTGTTCAGGCAAAGTAGCAAGAACGGCAGCTGCAAGCCCCTTAGGTATCATCATCGAAATGATTGTTTTATCGAAATTAGATGCTTTATCAGAAATTGAAAACTTTGTCAACAGCAATCGCATAATAAACAATACCAAAGTAATAATAAGGCCATACACCAAAGCTATCATATCATTAAATGGTATTGATATTCCAATATAAACAAAAAAGAATGTTTTAAGTATGAAAACGATTTCACTGAAAAAGCTTTTCTCATGCGAATCAAGCTTCATCATAGTATTCGATTTCTGAAACTTTTTCATGAAAGAAAATTCAAAATACTCAGTATTCCCCATCACAATACCAAAGGCCAACGCTGCAATAGCACCACTATATCCCATGGATTCAGCCATTCCGTAAAGAACAAAAACGAAAGCAGGGGTTAAAAACATTGAATTTTGAATCTTTCTTATCCTATCAAGAACGCTACTCCACAAAACACCTCCAGCCACTCCAATCATTAAAGCCATAATGAAAGAAGAAAAAACTTTTCCAACGATGCCTCCTACATCAACACTTGCATACTTATAACTTTCGATAAAAGCTAATGCAAAAACAATACATAACACATCTGTAATAGCAGATTCAAGAACGAGAACAGTTCTATTCTCCTCACTCATTGGCATTTGTTTTACAAGAGGAATAACAACAGCACTACTCGTACCCCCTAAAATAGAACCTAACAAAAGAGCAGCTTTTAATTCTAAACCAAATGCGACACCTAGTATTCCCACCAATACAACCGACAAAAAGAAACTAGGTATTGCCACCTTAAGCAAGTTTTTCCAAGAATCTCTAAGATTTTGTATTGAAGTATCAGTACCACTTTCAAAAAGAATGAATACTAAAGTCAAAGATGCAAAAACAGAACCAACAACACCAAAATCTTCTGGTGAAATCCAATTAAACAACGGACCAATCACTATTCCTATAAGCATTAAAAGTAATACATCCGGTATTTTCTTACGACTAAATATAGCTGCAAAAACATGTGCCGAAAATATAAGAATACCCAAAAAAATAAATGTTTGTCCCATATATCAAAATATTAATAATCTATGTCTTTAAATAGTTGCTGATATAAATGAAGTTTTGGATTTTGTTCCAACATAAATTCATACTTTTCAGCAGGCGAGTATAACGCTTTTTTTCCTTCTTGTGTTTGTACAGTTGTGAGAAAATCTAACTCTCTAATACCTGTTTGTCCTCTCATAAACATAAGAATC
>JAFZEK010000252.1 GCA_017560705.1 Bacteroidales bacterium
ATGGCCGATGAAGGTATGTGGATACCAATGCTGCTAAAGAAAAACGAAGCCGACATGCAACAAAAGGGCATGAAAATATCGGCCGAAGATATTTATAGTATAAACCAAGCATGCCTTAAAGATGCCATTGTGCTTTTTGGCGGAGGATGTACAGGCGAATTTGTTTCGGACAAAGGCTTGCTATTCACCAACCACCACTGCGGTTATTCCTATATAGCACGCAACAGCTCGCTAGAACACAACTACCTGGCCAATGGTTTTTGGGCTAAATCGCTCGAAGAAGAAATACCATGTCCCGGTCTTACCGTTACACGCCTAGTTCGTATGGAGGATGTAACAACTCAAGTGCTTAAAGGCGTGGAAGACAATATGAGCGAAGCCGAACGCGAACTAATAATAAATGCCAACATAAAGAACATAACAGCCAAAGCCGTAGAAGGCACTCACTACTCAGCTATAATCAAACCTTTCTACTACGGAAACCAATACTTTATGTACGTAAACGAAGTGTTTACCGATGTACGTATGGTGGGCACACCTCCTTCCAACATTGGCAAATTTGGTGGTGACACCGACAACTGGATGTGGCCACGCCACACCGGCGACTTCTCGGTGTTCAGAGTTTATGCCGGCGCCGATAACAAACCGGCTAAATATTCGGCCGACAACAAACCTTACCAACCTCTACAACACCTTACCATATCTCTTAAAGGTGTAGAAGAAGACGACTTCACCTTTGTGTTTGGCTACCCCGGCACCACCAACCGCTATGCCACCTCGCAAGCTGTGGACCTTGCTGCCAACGTTACAAATCCTGTTCGCATAGATTTACGCACCATACGTCTAAATCATTACACTAATGCCATGAACCAAGATGCCGCTCAACGTTTGAAATACTCGTCGCGCGTGGCTTCGATTGCCAACGGATGGAAAAAATGGCAAGGCGAATCGTTAGGTATCAACCGATTGAACGGCGTGGAAAAGAAACAAGAATTTGAAAAAAGATTCCAACAATGGGCTGCCGACAAACCTATGTACAAAGACGTGTTGCCTAACATGGAAAAGAACTATGCCACTCTAAAAAGCATAGAACTTAACAGCACTTATTTTTCAGAAGCTGTAAGAGCTGCAGACTTTATGAACCGCGCAGCTGCATTGCTTACCCTTGCCAACACCACCAACGACTCCATGATACAAGTGTACAAAAACTCTCTTATAAAACAAAACGAAAACTACTTCAAAGACTTTGACAAACACTCCATAGTGGACCGTGCTATATTTGTAGAAACATTCACCTATATGTGCAAAGCCGGATTCGGCTCTTTCTTGGCAAACAAGGATGTGGATGCTGCTAAGATCGAAGAAATGCTTGGCAACATCTACGACAAATCCGTGCTTACATCGGAAAAAGACATAATGAAACTGCTGAACAGCTACACCGCCAAGGATGCTAAGAAAATACTTAAAGACCCTGCTGTGGCTCTATACCAACTAGCCTACGAAAAGCTGTTGCCCGAAAGCAGCCGCAAGCAGTACAACGAAGTGAAGAAAGAGATAAACCGCCTATACCGCCTATATGTGAAAGGCATGATGGAAATGGATGCCAACAACGTATCGTTCCCCGATGCCAACCTTACACTACGTGTGGCTTACGGACATGTTAAAGGATTCCGCCCCAAAGATGGAGTGTACTACAAACCCTACACCACATTGGAAGGCATAATAGAAAAAGAAAATCCTGATATATACGACTATGTGGTAGAGCCTCGATTGAAAGAGCTTTACAACACTCAAGACTACGGCCAATATGCCAACAGCAAAGGCGAACTACCGGTAGGATTCATTGCCACCAACCACACTACCGGCGGCAACTCCGGCAGCCCCGTGCTTAACGCCAATGGAGAACTTATTGGTCTAAACTTCGACCGCTGCTGGGAAGGAACGATGAGCGACCTTTTGTTCGACCCTCTATATTGCAGAAACATAACATTGGATATTCGCTACTGCCTATTTATTATAGATAAATTTGCAGGTGCTACCAATCTTATCGACGAACTTACTTTTAGCAAATAGCACATAGCTAATGCTATGATACAAAAAAAACGCCGAAGCATTGAATGTTGCTTCGGCGTTTTTTTTATGCCAAAGTAGAAAAAATTAATCGTTGGTTTTATATGCGATATATCTATTGCGGAATATTATATGGCAACTTCTAAAAATTCCACGTTTCGGATAAACAAAAGAATGTTCTTTAAAACTTTTGCGTGGTTGACTTCGTCGATGTTGCTATCGCTCGAAAGAGCTAATGCTGGGGCATTGCTCTTTACTCGCTTAATCGCAACGTTTGCATTTTTTCTTGGAATCTTTCTATTTCTTTTGGGGTCGCATAGCCCGCTATGCTCAAAAGAAACTAGAAATCTTTCTAGTAAAAATTCGTAAATCACTAGCAAAGCAATTTTTAGAAGTTGCCTTTATACTTCACATTTTGCGTTCAGCATAAAGCTAATGCCATTCCACTCCTTCCAACTAAGGAGGCTTCTTGCTTGCCAACAGCTGTTGGCTCTGTCCATCATTAGTTTTCATTCTTCGACAAGGATTTTAAATTATTCTTTGTAAGATACAATGGTGCATGTTTCACACTATCACCATTAGTATATGTAGTTGTGCATATAGTGTTGTTCCTGGATAGTATTAGCACAAATGGCAAGCCCATATACTCCTCTAGCAACAAATAATCTTCCGGAAACAGGCTCTGAACTATGGCATCTATCCTATAAAAACTATTTTCTTCTACACCTTGTGAAAGCGACGTTATATAATAAGACTTGCCATTGTAGCCTAACTGCGACAAGTATTCCGATGGCTCTTTCATAAATGCTGTATCTTGTGCCACAATGTAGAACTGTGTGTAGCTGCTACAACTATCTATAGCCTCCTTAAAATACTCGACAAACATTTCTTTGCAACTTCCACATGCTTGAGAGTAAAACACTAATGCTTTTAAATGTGTAGTATCCGACTCTAGCAGTGTTTTCAGCTCATCGCCAGACACTGCTACCACCCTACTTTCGTTGGCTTCGTGACTGCAAGAAGCTAACAAAACAGACAAAAGCAAAATCAAAAATAACCGTTGCATAACTGCTTGTTTATTTTAGCAGTGAGCCGCTTGAGCCATGAACTATGAAATGTAAGTCATGAGCTACAAGCCGGCTACCGCCCTATTAATTATTAATTACTAATTACTAACTACTACTTTATATCCCCTATCGTCTACCCTCACCACATACACGCCAGCGGTAGGCACGTTGTAGTAGCGATGGCTATTGCCATTGGCCGGTTCGTTTACAAGGCAGCGACCCACGGCATCGTATATTGCCACACTGCAGCCCTCGGCGTTAAGCACTTCTATGCTGCGGCTTTTTGCTACCACCCTAACATTGCTTTCTTCGCTCTCTTCTATGCCATCGCAGTCTTCCACATAAGTATAACTATTCCAACTAGGAACAGCTTTGTATGCCTTCGTAGCACCGCAGGGGATATTTACACGAAATATAAAACTAGAAACAGGTTCATTATAAGTAAATGGTGGTTCATTATTCTTTAATACTAGTAATCTCAACGATTCAAAATTCAACCTACCTATTGTA
>JAFZEK010000253.1 GCA_017560705.1 Bacteroidales bacterium
AAACATAGAAATGATGGTAAGCTACGAGCCTTGTTTGAGATACATAAGTGAGTGGTGGAAACAACTATACGGCGAAAGTGAAGGTAAAGATGGAAAAGGTATATTGCCTCATAGTGTGACATTTACTACTGATTTGCACAGCATGGGACAATACATTCAAGAATGTGAACGAATGATGTTTGAAACAGTGCTTAGTGTGAAGAATGCCAATTCTAATACTCCAATCCCTTACGATGCTGATGATGCTGATGGATTGAATTACTTGCAACAAAAAACTATCACCGAGATAAACCATTGTGCTGAGCTTGGTACCGCTATGGCTCATGTATCGGGGGGAGTGCCTGTGTTGAGAATAGAAATGCCTAGCATAAATGAAACAGTGTTGGGTGAAATGATATATTTCTTCGAATATGCTTGTGGGGTGAGTGGATATATGCTTAAAGTAAACCCATTTAACCAACCTGGTGTAGAGGCTTATAAGAAAAATATGTTCTCTCTACTTGGCAAAAAAGGATACTAAGATTTATGATCTTTCATACTAATGGTAACTTCTAAAAATTCCACGTTCTAAGAAATATTATCATGAAATAAAAGAACTTTTGCGTGCTTTACGTTTTTTCTTGGAATCTTTCTGTTTCCTTTTCAATCGCATAGCCCGTTATGATGGGTCAAAAGAAAGTAGAAATCTTCTCAAGAAAATTCCGTAAATCACTTGCAAAGCAATTTTTAGAAGTTGCCTAATATAAAACCCTATTTGGACGCGTCCGAATAGGGTTTTATATTAGGCAACTTTCAAATGTCGTATTGCTACATTTGATGTGTATTGTTATATGCTATATTTCCTAACATTCAGTTTTTTGCTCTTGGTTATCTGCACTTTCACTTTCGCTATTCTTCCAGTTTTGTTTTTTAGCTTCTTCCACATAGTCTTTCATCTTGCCGATGAGCAGATTACCAGTCTTTTCTACAGGACTATAAAACACTGATTTTTCTTTTACCGACTTGGTTAGTATCATTTCTTTGTAGTCCAAAATGCTGATGTAGTACAAGATAACGCTTATAATACACACCGATTTTAGGAATCCTAAAAGTCCGCCGAAGATTTTGTTTAGGATGCCCATTTTCATCATCTTGACAAAGCCCTCAACACATTTTCCTAAAAAAAACGACAAAAACACAACGCCCACAAACGTAATGAAAAAGGCTATAAGCACAGAGTATTCTCCGCCAAAATTAAGCATACTGGCTACATATTCAGCAAAGTGTATGGCTGCAAATATGCCGACCACCAACCCTACAAACGAAAACAACTCCGAGATGAGCCCTTTCTTTATACCCTTGTAGGTAAACCACGCCATGGGTATACCTATTATTATATCTATCAGTGTCATGGCTTTATGCTATTGTTTTTTTGTGTTATTTGGATAGTCCTTTTATGTTATCTATGGCCTCCATAGGGTTCTTAGCTCCAAACACTGCACTGCCTGCCACTAGCACATCGGCACCTTTTTCATACAAAAGATGTGCGTTGCTTTCGGTCACTCCGCCGTCTATCTCTATCAGGCAGTTGGGGTTTTTGCGATATTTTAGTTCGGCTAGTTGCTCTATTTTGTTGTAGGTGTTTTCTATGAACTTTTGACCTCCAAAGCCCGGATTTACGCTCATAAGTAGCACCAAGTCGCAGAGTTGTATGCTGTCTTCTAGCAGCATAACAGAGCTGTGAGGGTTAAGCACCACACCGGCTTGCATGCCTGCTTCCTTTATGGCTGTAAGAGTTCTGTCTAAATGTGTACATGCTTCATAATGAACTGTTATGATGTCGGTACCTACAGCTTTAAATGAATCAATGCATCTACCTGGATCTACAATCATAAGGTGCACATCCAAGGGCTTGCGAGCTAGTTTTTTTATGTACTTTATGACGGGTTGTCCGAAAGATATATTTGGCACAAACACACCGTCCATCACGTCCACGTGAAACCAATCGGCGTTGCTTTCATTTATCATTTCTATATCTCGCTCTAGGTTGCCAAAGTTTGCCGATAGTAGCGAGGGGGATACCATTTTAATATCGTTTGCCATATAAATTTTACTATATATATATTATATGAGTGTTTACTTATTTCTTGTTTTTACCATTTGTTCTAGTATAGCCACGGCATTGGTAGCAGCTCCTTTTCGTAGGTTGTCCGCCACTATCCACATATTTAGGCTATTGGGTTGCGAGTCGTCGCGACGCACTCTTCCCACGAATACTTCGTCTTTGCCTTCGGCATACATAGGCATTTGAAAATCATTGCTGTGCATAAGAGTTAGCCCGTCGGTGTTTTCTAGCAAAGATAGCGCTTCGTCCATGTCGTAGTTTTCGTGGAATTCGATGTTTACGCTTTCGGAATGTCCGCCCACTACTGGCACTCTAACCACTGTAGCTGTGACGGATATGCTGTTATCTCTTAGTATCTTACGAGTTTCGTCCACAAGTTTTTGTTCTTCGGTGGTGTATCCATTAGGCAAGAAATCGCCTCCTTTTGGAAACAGATTCCTATGGATAGGCCATTCGTATGCCATGCTTGCGGGCTTGCAACCGCGTTCTTCGGCTTCCAGCTGTTCTATGGCTTTCATGCCGGTGCCTGTAATGCTCTGATAGGTAGATATTACAAGTCTTTTTATGCGGTAGCGTTCATGTAGTTTGAAAAGTGCCAAAACCATTTGTATTGTAGAGCAGTTGGGGTTGGCAATTATTCTATCGTTTTGTTTTATGACGTCGAAGTTTATTTCAGGAACTACAAGCGGAATGTTTTCATCCTTTCTCCAAGCCGATGAATTGTCTATTACCGTTGTTCCTTGTTTTGCAAATAATGGTGCATATTGTGTGGATACTCCCGAGCCTGCGGAAAAGATAGCATAGTCCGGAGACTGGCTTATAGCGTCGTTTATGGCTATTACAGGTATGTTTTTTCCACCAAATTCCACCATTTTTCCTACGGATTTTTCCGATGCAACAGCTATAACATCACAATTTGTAAAGCCTCTTTCTTCCAATACTTTAAGGATTACACTGCCTACCAAACCGGTAGCACCTACTACTGCTATTTTCATTATATATGCGTGTTTTTTTTCTTTAGTTTTCGTATTGCAAAAGTACAAAAAATAATCCAACTGAGCAACTTTTTCTTGCATTGCAATTGGCTTTCGTTGGGTATAAGAATGTTGCTGTGCTTGTTTCTCGTGCCTGAAAGCTGGTAAAAACAATAGGCATAATGCTTTATGTGCTACATTTGGAGCTCTTTTTAGCTCACTTTTTAGTTTGCAGATTAGCCGTGTTTTCATCGTTTTTGTAGGCTCGATACCGAATCCGCAAGTTTACTTCTGCTAGTGCAAAATAGTATTCCTCAGATGGGATTTTTCTTCGTAATGGTAATAATCATGTATGGAATTATATATCAAGGAATTTCTGCAAATATATCTACCGTCCTGGAAGGAAAAATAAATGGCAGAGGATGTTTTTTTCTTTGCCTCCCGATGGAAAAAAATCTATCCCGTATGGGAAAAGTATTTTCCAAGCTTTGGAATCTATTTTCCAAAGCTTGGAAAATAAATTCCATGGTTTGGAAAATGAATTCTAAAGTTTGGAAAGTAAAAAATATAAGGGGGTAGGCAATTTTTCTTGTGGTAGTAAGTTATTTTCTGTGCGGAGGCAATTATTGCTTTGCAAGAGTGGCTTTTGCCACAATGTATATATACCATATAATATATGAGTAAGTGGATAGAAGTTTAACTATGTAATAGGAAAAATATATGGCAAGATTTGTAAAAAGAGAGATGCCCGATTTGCACAACGATGGTAAGCCAAGGGCATACTATAAGATGGAAACTTATAGAAATTATGGTAGCGATGAGTTTTTGGACTATGTGGTATCGACAGGCGTGGGCATATCTGCGTCGATGGTAGAAGCAGTGCTTGTGCAAGTAACTGAAAAGCTATCGGACCTTTTGGGTATGGGCTACACGGTGAATGTAAAGGGCTTGGGCACTTTTAGCACCAAGATAGGGCCAAAGAAAGGCAAGGAAGTGGAGGATTTGAACGCTAACAAGGGCAAGCTGAACGCCTCAAGCGTGGAAGTGACAGGTGTGAATCTAAAGGTGGATAAAC
>JAFZEK010000254.1 GCA_017560705.1 Bacteroidales bacterium
AAGCGAGTAAAGAGCAATGCCTCAGCATTAGCTATTTCGAGCGATAGCAACATCGACGAAGTCAACCACGCAAAAGTTCTTTCTGCAATCAATTCAATTTCCTAGAACGTGGAATTTTTAGAAGTTGCCTGTAGAAAATAGTATTTTTTCTATACAGTAAATACATAAATATAGTGTTCCACAAAAATTATTGATTTCTTCATAAAGCTAATGTTTGTTGCATATTGCAAACAAGTAATGACTTTATGAAGATTTTTCTATTTCTATAGTTTTCATTCTTTATCATTATATTTCAATAGAATATATCCGTTTATTTGAAGTAAAAAATAAGATAGTTTTTCGCTGAAAAACAAAGAAAATGGAAAAAAGTTTTATTTAGTCAAATAAAAAGTGTATCTTTGTAGGTGCTAATGTTAAAACGATTATTTATATTTATTTGATATATAGAAATATAAACCAGTAAACATATAAGAAATGAAAGTAAAATACTTGTTAGTTGCGTCTTTTTTGTTCGCAAACGCAAATTTGGGTTATTCTCAAGGGAAAGGAATTTCCAGCGATGTACTGGCAAACCTACAAAATTCCTACAAGAATACAACATCGGATAAGGCAATACGTAATGCCGTTCATGTCAATGACATAAATAAATTGGCTATAAATTCCGATAACAACACAGCTTTCGATAGCCATTTTTCGCACAGAGTGAACTCCAAAGCTATCACCGATCAAAAATCGAGTGGAAGATGTTGGATGTTTACAGGAATGAATGTATTAAGATCTAAGGCTATAAGCAAACATAATCTGCCCGCAGATTTTCAGTTTTCTCAAGTATACACATTCTTTTGGGATCAATTAGAAAAGTCTAATTTGTTTTTACAAGCAATAATAGACACAAGAAAATCTGAAATGACAGATAAAACAGTAGAATGGTTGTTTAAAAATCCTATTGGGGATGGAGGTCAATTTACCGGAGCTGCTAATCTTATAGCAAAATATGGTTTGGTTCCATCGGATGCTATGCCTGAAACTTATAGCAGTGAACACACTTCAAGAATGTCTAATTTGTTGAGCTTGAAACTTAGAGAATATGGTTTAGAGCTTCGCGATATGGCACAAAAGAAGGGTATGACTGAAGAAAAATTGGAAAAAAGAAAAGCTGAAATGCTAGAAACAGTATACCGTATTTTAGTATTAAACCTTGGTGTTCCACCAACAGAATTTACATGGACACGTAAAGATGCTTCGGGAAAACCTGTTTCGACTAAAATTTATACTCCAAAATCGTTTTATGAAGAATTTGTAAACGAAGATTTTTCTAAATACTATATGATTATGAACGACCCTACTCGTGAATACTATAAAGTATATGAAATAGAGTATGACCGCCATGTGTATGATGGAGAAAACTGGAAGTATCTAAACTTACCTATGGAAGAAATAGCAGAGATGGCTATAGCATCTATCAAAGACAGTGTGATGATGTACTTCTCTTGCGACGTGAGCAAATTCTTGGATAGAGAAAAAGGCTTTATGGATGTAAACAACTTTGACTATGGTTCTTTGATGGGAACAACTTTTGGTATGGATAAAAAACAACGAGTTTCTACATTTGCCAGTGGTTCATCACATGCTATGACACTATGTGCTGTGGACTTAGATGAAAATGGTAAGCCCAAAAAATGGATGGTAGAAAATAGTTGGGGACCAAAATATGGTCATAATGGTTTTCTAATTATGACTAACGAATGGTTTAATGAATACATGTTCCGTCTTGTGGTAGAAGAAAAATATATACCAGCAAAAACCAAGAAACTACTAGAACAAAAAGCTATTATGCTTCCACCATGGGATCCAATGTTTATGCCTGAAGAATAATTAAATATAAAACACATAAATACTATTTAAAATGAAGAAAGTAATTATTGCAATTGCTTGCTGTGCATTAGTTTTCAATGTATCAGCAAAGAAAAAGAAAGAAGTAAAAAAAGAAGAAGGATTTGTATTTACAACAGTAAAAGAAAATCCTATTACTCCAGTTAAAAACCAACACCGTAGCAGCACATGCTGGAGCTTCAGTGGATTGGGATTTTTCGAAAGTGAACTTATCCGCATGGGAAAAGGAACTTACGATTTAGCTGAAATGTTCTTAGTATCAAAAACAATGCAAGATCGTGCTATCAACACAGTACGTCTTCATGGAGATGCAGGATTTGCACCAGGTGGTAGCTTCTACGATGCAGTATATTGTATAAGCAACTACGGTATGGTTCCACAAAGCGCTATGCCTACTCCAGGTACTTTGTATAGCACTGACACATTGCCAAATCACAGCGAACTTGACGCTGTAGCAGGTGCTTATGTTAAAGCTATTTCTAATGGAAGATTCAAAAAATTATCTCCAGCTTGGATTAAAGGTTTGACAGCTATCTACGACACTTACTTAGGTGAATGTCCTGAAACTTTTACTTACAATGGAAAAGAATACACCCCAAAGTCTTTTGCTAAAGAATTAGGCTTGAACATGGAAGACTATGTATCTTTAACATCTTACACTCACAGACCATTCTACAGCCAATTCTCTTTAGAAATTCAAGACAACTGGCGTCAAGGATTGTCTTACAATTTACCAATAGATGAACTAATGGAAGTTATAGACAATGCAGTAAAAAGTGGCTACACAATTGCTTGGGGTGCTGACGTAAGCGAAGATGGTTTCACTCGCAATGGTATTGCTATTGTTCCAGATATGGAAAAAGCAGCTGAACTAGGTAGCGATATGGCTCATTGGTTAGGTTTAAGTGCTAACGAACGCAAAAATGATCTTAACGCAAACATTCCTGAAAAAGAAATAACTCAAGAAATGCGTCAAGAAGGTTATGACAACTGGACAACTACTGATGACCACGGTATGCTTATCTACGGTGTTGCAAAAGATCAAAATGGTAAAGAATACTACATGGTAAAAAATAGCTGGGGAAAAAGTGGTAAATATGAAGGTATTTGGTATGTATCAAAAGCTTTCGTAAAATACAAAACTATGAACATCTTGATTCATAAAGATGCTGTTCCAGCTGCTATCAAAAACAAACTAAAATAATATAAAATGATAGTTATATAGCTTATAAAGCAGACTCTTACATTGTAAAGAGTCTGCTTTTTTTATATCTAGACTACTTATGATAGTTCTAAAAATTATACGTTCTGAAGCTATCTTGCTTTATTTGAAAGAACTTTACCGTAGTTATGTTTGGAATATTGAGTATGTTTATAGTACATGATTTGTGCTATTA
>JAFZEK010000255.1 GCA_017560705.1 Bacteroidales bacterium
CCTCCTACCGATTTGTCGCTGTTCCCAAACTCGCCGGGCTACAGACTTATACTTAACAACATACTTTTCCCCGCAGCAAAGAAAGAAAAACATAAAACATGATGAAAAAACTAATACTTACAATTACAACGATATTGGCAGCGAGTACTTCTCATGCCAATATCGATAGTCTAAGAAACAAAATTATAGAGTACTGTAATGACTACAATGCCTCTATAGGAGTAGCAATAACTTTTATAGAAGATTCTGACACGATGAGTATAAACGGCGATAAAATGTTCCCAATGCTCAGCGTATACAAACTACCCATTGCAATGAGTGTCCTCAATAGCATAGACAATGGCTATCAAACACTACAAACCCCCATCCATGTGAGCCTAAATGATATGCACCCCAACACTTGGAGCCCACTTAGAGATAAACTTACAACTCCCGACACTTTCATTAACTTGTGTGACATTATCCAATACACACTCATAAAAAGCGACAACAACTGCTCCGACCTACTTTTGAAAAGCATCGGTGGTGTGAAAGCTGTGCAAAACTATCTAAAAGAATTAGGTCTACCTAACATACAAGTAAACAACACCGAATGGGAGATGTTTCAATCGTGGAATCTGATATACTCCAACCAAGCTACACCACTAAACATTACTACACTACTAAACAAGCTGTATAGCGAAGCTCTTTTTAGCGATTCTTGCTATTCTTTCCTATGGCATACACTCTCAGACTGCACAACAGGAAATAATCGTATAAAAGGCAAATTACCCCAAAGAACGGAGGTAGCACGTAAAACTGGAACATCATTTACAACCAAAGAGGGCATTACACCTGCAATAAACGATGTAGGCATCATAACTTTGCCCAACGGCAAACACATAGCAATATCCATATTCGTAGCAGAATCGAAAGAAAACAGAGACGTAAACGAAAATATAATTGCGGAAATAACGAAAATGGTATGGGATTATGCAATTAGCAAAGAGTAGGGATAAGAAAAAAGCCCTACTCTTTATTGAGTAAGGCTTTCATTTTTTGTAGCGAGAACGAGAGTTGAACTCGTGACCTCCGGGTTATGAATCCGACGCTCTAACCAACTGAGCTATCTCGCCTCATTTGCGGTTGCAAAATTACGAAGAATTTTCGGTTCCGCAAAATATTTTCGCAACTTTTTTACATCTTTTTTCTTTAGTCACTGTATATCAGTATTATATTTTTACTCCTCATCTCTAAAATAAAGCCTATAATAGTTCATATTTACCTCGTCGTCGAAGCCTTTTTCTAGAAATTTGGTATCACCATGAACATAAACATGGAAATTTTTGTCTAACTTAATGACACTCTTGAAGTTCTTGGATTGTTTCTTCACTGCATTCTCCGAAATTTCGAAATTATCTTCAATGGTCATCTCTGTTTCTTGCTCAAAATTATCCTTATAATTCTTGAAGCTTTCCACCACATCTGAGTCGGGCATTATCTCATTTGCAAAGGTTTCCATATCGAAAGTATCATTTTCTTTGAAAAACTGAACAGATTTGCTCAATATGGAAGCTTGGTCAGCTTTGGTTACATTAAATTCTTCGGGCAATTGCTCCGTAACAAAATTCTTGCATAGCGTCATTATGTTCTGAGTTTGGAAATACTCATCTTCGCGTTGGCGTGCTTGCAAAAACATATCTATCCAGTAAGTAGCGTCTGCGGACTTTCTTATGCTCTCACTCACTGCTACCCAAAAACCTTTTTCCCGTTCAGCATTGAATATTAAGCAGCCTTTATCCATCTTATCCAATGCTATACCTTCGTCTACCGACACTCCATAATTGTCGTTATCCAACAACAACTTCATGTACTGCACCGACGACTCTATCTTGAAAAAACCTACAGCTTCGTGTAGTTGACCATCCACCAATACATTCTCCAAATGTACAACCATCAGCTTTCCCGACTTTATCTTTGGCGACTCACTTTGCGAATAAAGATATTTTGCCACTTCCACTGACTGCTCGTAGAAGCTGTCTGGATTGTCAAAAATAGTTTCTACGCTCGCATATACGGCGTTGTCTCGCATATCATCATCGGAGTGTAGATTATAATACTCCTTAGCCTTAAAACCGCTAAATATGTACTGCAAAAGCACTGCTTCCATTTCTTCGGTAAGCTCCAAAAGGTTTTGGGAAACTATCATCTCGTCTTCTAGCTTGTTCCCTACTTTGTGTATCACACATTTCTTTAGTCTTGCACTGTCTCCAAATATCATAATCGGTAGTTTTTTTTGGATGAGTTAATCTACTATATTTATTAGAAAATTTCTCTCTGTTATCATTCTTCTGCAAATGGCTTCGCAAGCCTCGTCTAGCTGATTGTACACAGTGGTGAAGCCGTCCTTACCGCCATAGTACGGGTCTTTTATACTACGATTTTCGCCTGGATACACCTCATCTAATATATATTTCACCTTAGATTTATCTTGCTCTGTTCGTGCCATATTCATCACATCGTTGTAGTTGTATCTATCCATTACATATATCTTATCGAAATGTAAAAAGTCCGAATACTCAAACATTCTAGAACGTATGTCATTAATATCCACTCCATGTTTTTGGGCTACTTCCACCGAACGTAAGTCGGGCGACATACCCCTGTTGCAATATTCAAAACCTGCGGAATCCACTTCAATATTCAATGCATATTCAGCTGCTTTCTTTCTTAGTATACCCTCTGCTAAAGGCGAACGGCAAATATTGCCCAAACAAACCATTAATATCTTCATAGTAAATAAGAAATAAAAATAGCCCATCATAACACTACACACAGCATACGATGGGCTATCATAATGTTACACTAAATTATTTTACGGCGATAGTTTCTATTTCAACCATAACACCCAAAGGCAACTTTTGTACTGCGTAGGCTGCACGTGCAGGAGGATTCACTGCATAGTATTTACCATACACTTCGTTCATAGCTGCAAAATTGTCCATTGTGCTTAGCAAGCAAGTGGATTTTACCACGTCGGCAAAAGTATATCCTGCTTCTGTTAGGATAGCTTC
>JAFZEK010000256.1 GCA_017560705.1 Bacteroidales bacterium
GCTGCATTACTCGTTGTCGTGGCGAAGCTGTTTTTTTTGCCCTTTGTCGAGCGAAATCATAGTCACCAAAAAATGTAATGTAGTAATGTAGTAATGTAATGTTTTTCCATATTGCTATATTTTAAGCTATTACAAAACCCGGGTTATTTTCATTTTTTTGTAGGGTTTTGTTTCATTTTTGATAGGGTAATATTTTTCCAAGCCTAAATTCTTAATTATCAGAGTGTGCGAAATTGTTTCAAAAAAATATATGAAACAAAATTCAAAAGAATACGAAAAAAAGCGTACCTTTGCATCATATTTCTAGGCTCGAAATGAGTAGAGTCTACTGGGGAATACTTTAAAAACCAATCACTTATGACATTTGAAACAATAAAAACTATAGGCAAAATATTGTCTGGCATTGTTTTGTATCGCATGGTTGCGGTGTTGTTTGTGCTATGTTTACCTGTAATTTCTTTTGCTAACAGCTTAACGTCTAATAATTTGCTTGAATGCAAATCGTCTCACCAAGCATTGTTTTCGCACAAGATGTATGCCATCAACTGCGAAACCCTCGGAAAAATTCGAAAACGATATGAGTTTGCAAAGACACAGCAACGCTACGTCTCACTCTGTAGCAGGTATCAGGCAATGCGATTGTTTAGCGGATACGATTGATGGATAATGTGGTAGCAACGCCTGTCGGCTGCAATTATAAGAGCAAAAACATTACATTACTACATTACTACATTACAAAAAGAGCTACAACAAAAACTACTACGGACAAAGCGAAGCCAATTACTCACTACTAACTATTATTTGCATCCTCCTCGGCTAGTGGAAAACATGGAGGGAAAAAACAAATATTTTATCCTAGCATAAAAATATTTTATTGCAACTGATAGATTTTGTGTATCTTTGCAACACGAAGAATAACCTATATAAATATGTAATAGACTTACTATCAAAGTAATTTTACAAATTAAAATATTAGAAATATGAAGAAAGCATATCTATTTCCTGGACAAGGAGCCCAATTTGTGGGAATGGGTAAGGAGTTATACGACAACAACTCCAAATGCAAAGAGATGTTTGAAATAGCAAACGATATTATAGGATTTCGCATAACTGATATGATGTTTTCGGGCACAGCAGAAGACCTAAAACAAACTAAGGTGACTCAACCTGCTATATTCTTACACTCTACAATACTAGCAGCAAGCATGGGCGAAGAATTTAAACCCGACATGGTGGCTGGCCATTCTTTAGGCGAATTTTCGGCACTAGTGGCTGCAGGAGCTATGCAGTTCGAAGACGGATTAAAACTTGTTATAGCACGTGCTAATGCCATGCAAAAAGCATGCGAGCTAAAACCATCTACAATGGCAGCTATATTAGGCTTGGACGACAGCGTGGTAGAAGAAATATGTGGTTCTATAACCGACGAAGTTGTGGTGCCTGCCAACTATAACAGCCCCGGACAGCTAGTAATATCCGGCACTATGGAAGGCATAAAAAAAGCCTGCGAACAGCTTAAAGCTGCCGGTGCAAAACGTGCATTGCCACTCGCTGTAGGCGGAGCTTTCCACTCGCCTCTAATGGAGCCTGCACGCATAGAACTTTCGGAAGCTATAGAAAGAACAGCTTTTGTTGCTCCTTGTTGCCCTGTTTATCAAAACGTAAGTGCTACACCATTCACCAACCCCGAAGAAATTAAGAACAACCTTATAGCTCAGCTTACAGCTCCTGTTCGTTGGACAAAGACTGTTCAAAACATGATAGCCGACGGTGCTGAACAGTTCATAGAAGTGGGTCCGGGTACAGTGCTACAAGGATTAGTAAAGAAAGTAAAATCCGATGCAAACTGCATGAGTGCATAACTTTCTTTCTCATCAAAGCGACTTATAAAAAACACTAGTTTTCAAAAAAAAGAAAAGGCGACCCCGAAAAGAGTCGCCTTTTTTAATATGCATATATCTTTCAAACTATTTAATTTCTTCCAATTGAACAGTGAAGTGACGCAATAGAGGAGCTTCCCAAGTGATACGATAACCGTGTTTGATTTCGTTACGACGGTCGAAAACGTTCTTAAGAGCCACTGCGATAACGTCCATGTGGTTGTTAGTGTAAGTACGACGAGCGATACACAAACGAAGAAGGTCAAGACCACCAAAGCGGTTTTCGCGAGTTACAGGGTCGCGGTCGGCAAGAATGTAACCAATTTCGCATCCACGTACACCTGCTTCTTTGTAAAGTTCGATAGCCAAAGTTTGAGCAGGGAACTCTTCTTTAGGTACGTTAGTAAGGATGAGAGAAGCATCTACGAACAATGCGTGACCACCTACAGGACGTTGGTAAGGGATACCGAATTCGTCGAGGCGAGCAGCGAGGTATTGAACTTGTTTGATACGAGTTTCGATAGTTTCGAGTTCAGTATTTTCATCAAGACCTACTGCCAAAGCTGCCATATCACGACCGTTCATACCACCATAAGTCAAGAAACCTTCGTAACGGATACAGAAGCCTTTAGCGCCTTCGTACCAATCTTCGTGACGAGTAGCGATGAAACCACCCATATTCACCAAACCGTCTTTCTTAGATGACATTGTCATACCATCAGCATAAGAAAACATTTCGCGAACGATTTCTTTGATAGTTTTGTCAGCGTAACCTTCTTCACGAGTCTTGATGAAGTATGCATTTTCAACGAAA
>JAFZEK010000257.1 GCA_017560705.1 Bacteroidales bacterium
CCAATGCTGAGCGTGCTGAAAATGGAATATACTATATAAATAAGTACTCTAACGCATACATAACAGGCGAAGTTTTCTCAAAAATGGACTTAGGAACACACACTTTATTCCTTGCCGACGTGATAAATGAAAAAGTATTGAACGAAACACCTTCGCTAACATACGAAAACTATCACAACAACATAAAACCCAAAACCAACGCCAACACCAAAATAGGATGGGTTTGCAAGGTGTGTGGATATGTATACGAAGGAGAAAATATACCAGACGACTTCATATG
Source organism: Bacteroidales bacterium (assembly GCA_017560705.1). Classification (GTDB taxonomy): domain Bacteria; phylum Bacteroidota; class Bacteroidia; order Bacteroidales; family P3; genus HGM05376. The sequence continues at coordinate 281 of JAFZEK010000257.1, forward strand.
CCCTTGGTGTAAACACGGAGTTAGCGACTTTGAAAAAATAGAAATTAAATAATAAATAAAAACAATAAACACAGAAAGGATATAAACATGGAACTAAAAGGATCAAAAACAGAAATGAACTTAAAAGCAGCTTTTGCTGGTGAATCTCAAGCACACACAAAATATCAATACTATGCTTCTAAAGCTAAAAAAGATGGATTTGTACAAATAGGCAACTTATTCGAAGAAACAGCACGCAACGAAAAAGAACACGCAAAAATATGGTTCAAGTTGTTGCACGGTGGTGAAGTTCCAGGAACAATGGAAAATTTAAAAGATGCTGCTGCCGGCGAAAACTACGAATGGACAGACATGTATGCTACTTTCGCTAAAGAAGCTAGAGAAGAAGGATTCACAAAGATAGCTGCTCTTTTCGACCTAGTAGCAAAAATAGAAAAAGAACACGAAGAACGCTACCGCAAACTTCTTGCTAATATTGAAGGCGAACTAGTATTCAGCAAAGAAAACGATGTGGTATGGCAATGCGAAAACTGCGGACACATTGTAATAGGAAAGAAAGCTCCTAAGCTATGCCCAGTATGCGAACACCCACAATCTTATTTCCAAGTAAGAGCTGAAAATTATTAATAGAACAAACAATTACAGTAAACACAAATAACTAAACATACAAGGAGGTAATTATGGACCAAAATGTAGTAAAACTTTTAAACGAACAAATCAACAACGAATTTTATTCGGCATATTTATACTTAGATTTTGCCAACTATTTTGAAGCAAAAGGTCTTGATGGCTTTGCAAATTGGTACAAAATCCAAGCACAAGAAGAACGCGACCACGCTATGCTCTTCTACCAATTCTTACAAAACAATGACCAAAAAGTAACCCTTGAAGCTATTGGAAAACCTGATAAAGTTTTCACTTGCGACATGGACGTGCTTAAAGCAGGACTTGGCCACGAACAATTGGTAACATCTATGATAAACAATATTTATGCCGCTGCTTACGAAGTAAAAGATTTCCGCACCATGCAATTCTTGGATTGGTTCATCAAAGAACAAGGTGAAGAAGAAACCAACGCCAACAATTTAATAACCAAGATGGAACTTTTCGGCTCAGACCCTAAAGGATTATATATGCTAAACCAAGAACTTGGTGGCAGAGTATATGCAGCTCCATCTCTTGTTCTTGACTAATAAAACATAACAAATATGGATGCGGCCAAACAATATCTTATCGACAATGGTATAAAGCCTTCGGTTCAACGAATTGCCATAATGCTATACTTGTTGGAACATCGTTCACATCCTACTGTCGACGAAATATTCAACGACTTGCACAAAGCAATTCCTACACTGTCCAAGACTACAGTATACAACACTTTGAAAGTGTTTGCCGAAAAAGGTGCAATACTTAGCCTGACAATTGATGAGAAGATGGTTCGCTTCGATGGTTACAAACAAAGACACGCTCATTTCAAATGCATTTCGTGCAACGAAATATACGATGTAGAACTAGACCACGACGTAGAATTTCCAAACAATGAGACCACAAAAGACTTTGAAAACATCGAAACTCACGTCTACCATCGCGGATATTGTGCCAAATGTGCCAAAAAGAAAGAAACCAACAATAAACTAAAATCTGAATAATATGGAAAAATATGTTTGTAAAGTTTGTGGCTATGTTTATGACGAAGCCGCTGGAGAACCCGATAATGGAATAGCCCCTGGAACAAAATGGGAAGACCTTCCTGCCGATTACCAATGCCCTCTTTGTGGCGTAGGAAAAGACGAGTTCGAAAAAGAATAAACTAAGAATATAAATAATATGCCGACTTATTGGCAACGCAACCTACACAAAGTAGCTAGTAGGTCGGCTTTATAAACAAAAACTATACATCGATCATGAAAGAAAAAGTTTTAGAAATAATGAAAAGCACTGGCAAACCTATGAGTGCCGGCGAAGTAGAAAAAGCATTGGCTGCTGACCGCAAGGAAATAGACAAAGCTTTCAAAGCCTTGAAAGAAGAAGGCAAAATAGTGTCTCCAGTAAGATGTAAATGGGAACCTGCCAACTAAGAAGAACAATAAAAAAACATTACTAATACTAACAAATACATTTAAGAAATATGAAATACAGTTGTCCAATATGCGGATACGTTCATGAAGGAACTCCCGCACCAGAAATTTGCCCACAATGTAAACAAAAAGTAACTTGGAAAGAACTTGACGAAAATGCAGCTCTTACTTTTGTTACAGAACACGAAATAGGAATAGCCAAGGGTACAGGCGAAGAAATGATAAAAGACCTTAACGCTCACTTTATGGGCGAAGCTACTGAAGTAGGAATGTACTTGGCTATGAGCCGTCAAGCTGACCGCGAAGGTTATCCTGAAATAGCTGAAGCTTTCAAACGCTATGCTTGGGAAGAAGCTGAACACTGTGCTAAATTTGCCGAATTGCTAGGTGAATGTGTATGGGACACTAAAACAAACCTTGAAAAACGTATGAACGCTGAAGCTGGTGCATGCGAAGACAAAATGCGTATTGCTAGAATAGCTAAAGAACGCAACCTTGACGCTATCCACGACACAGTACACGAAATGGCTAAAGATGAAGCTCGCCATGGTAAAGGTTTCGAAGGTCTATACAACAGATACTTCAAGAAATAAATTTTCAATGTATATCTAATAGTCATAAAGGCGAAACTTATTATAAAGTTTCGCCTTTATTTTTTCTTGTCGTCAGCAAACATCCAAAAATAACGAACCTTTGCGAGTAAAACATATTAAAATTTCAGCAATTATTCCCTCATAAAAGTGTAATTTATTTTGTTATATATAGAAGAGAATGTGCAACTTTGCAAACTAAAAGAAATAATAGATTATGAAGCGAAAATTATAGGTAACTTCTAAAAATTCCACGTTATTGATAATATAATTGATTACAGAAAGAACTTTTGCGTGGTTGACTTCGTCGATGTTGCTATCGCTCGAAATAGCTAATACTGAGGCATTGCTCTTTACTCGCTTAATCGCAACGTTGCGTTTTTTGCCGAAATCTTTCTATTTCTTTTGGTGTCGCATAGCCCGCTATGATGGGTCAAAAGAAAGTAGAAATCTTTCTAGTAAAAATTCGCAAATCACTTACAAAGCAATTTTCAGAAGCCGCCTTAATTAAATTATACAATATTAACAACAAACTATTTAACTTAGAAAATCGCATATTTTCCCATTTTTCCGCACATTCAGTCAAATATTCAAGCCTCAAAGAGTTATCTCTATATAATACTGATTATCAATACTAACTTTTCCAATCACAAAAAGCTCTGGAGGAAGATATAACGCTCTACGGAGCAAACCCGGGTTACATCACGAGGAAAATATACCGCTCAGGTGAGGAAACCCGGGCTTCCTCGTGATCTAGATCCCACATCTACGTAATGAAAGTGCCGCGGTTTGACGATAAAAACACCATACTTTGGGGTGCTATCTCCCGCATCTAGAAAAGCCATTTAACACTTAATCTTTTTCTTTAACATTCATCATCGCCGGCATATCCGCAAATACAACAACAATAAACCACAAAACTAACACTATTAACTTTCGAGATTTTGCCGAATAAATAAAAAGATGTATCTTTGCAAACCGAATATATATCCCCAAAAAAGAACATTGGAAACAAATATTCAACAAGCATTCAGTCACCTTTAAGCAATACACTGTCATGAGAAAACACATTTTGATATTTGCAGCTATTTTAGTCGTTTGTCTTTCGAGCAACGCACAAGTAAACTTCTCGGCACGAGCGTTTACCCCTAGCGGCAAGCAGTTAGATGATTATTTTTCTTTTAGCTTGAAAGTAGAATGCGAGGACACTGTACGCTACCACCATTGGAGCGACACGGCGACAATAGCACATTTCGAGAACATTCCTATCGGTTCGCGATGCTACTTTAGGTATAACGATTACTTCGGAACTAAAAGCTTTGACTTTCCAATATTTACCATCAACTCCGATATACACATAGATTCTTTGGTTTTAACTCCATGTCCTAAAGACTATGGGTGGTTTTGGTCCAAAACTAAAAAAGACAGCATATTGCACAGCAATGCAGCAAAATGGACAGCGAATATAAAGGGATACGACACACTGTGGTACGACTCCGTATCCAACAAATACTTTATCAACAAGAACAATCCTTATTGTCTGCATATTGCACGCCTATACTACAACGATTGGATGGAGCCATTTCCCTCGTGGCAAACATGGCAACACTCGGCAGACAGTGCCTATAAGTACTGCCTTTATGCCTACAAAAAGTATCCATATCTTTATTACCCATTGCGACAGCTGGCACATCATTTAGGTATAGAGTTCAACGGAAAAAAGCCTAAAGAACCAAACAAAAAAACATTTATTCCACAACCAACCATGATGGAAGAATGGTGGAAAGACACTACGAATAACCTATTATATATGTGGAAAAAGCACGCAGATAATAATTCCTACTATAAAAAACATTGCTTAGAAAAAGCCAGAGAAAAGAGCCTTTGCTATCCGGTGGGCGACAACGGAATAGTACGATTAATTATAATGAATCCACTCGGAGGAAACAGTATATATCGTATACAAAATGGTAAATTATACTTTAAACATCTGAGGATTTACAAACCAAAACTATTGATAAATGACAGCTACGAACTTACGCCTATGGAATTAGACTCCATAGCATTGCTTGTAGACGCATTTAGTCGCCTTCCTCGCACCAACGACGACAGAGGATTATACGTCATTGACGGCAGCACATACCTGCTAGAATACATCATTGATGGAAAATACTATTACTACGAAACATCGTCGGGAGCAGAACCCAAAGAGCTAGAAGACATAACAGATGCTATGTATAATCTAGAAAAGAAGTACTACAAGCCATCATTTATCACTCGATGGAAAGAGGCTCGGAGAAAAAAATATCTATAGGCAACTTCTAAAAATTCCACGTTCTGAGAATTTTGCAGAATTCTTCTTTAAACTTTTGCGTGCTTTAACTTCGTCGATGTTGCTATCGCTCGAAAGAGCTAATACTTAGGCATTGCTCTTTACTCGCTTAATCGCAAC
>JAFZEK010000258.1 GCA_017560705.1 Bacteroidales bacterium
AGAAGAATTGACTAAGTATCTGACAAATTTGGGCATAAGGTCTAAATACGTACATTCCGATGTGGATACACTGGAGCGTGTGGAGATAATGAGGGATTTGAGAATGGGTGTATTTGATGTGCTTGTGGGTGTCAATTTGTTGAGAGAAGGATTGGATTTGCCCGAAGTGTCTTTGGTGGCTATATTGGATGCCGACAAGGAAGGCTTTTTGCGTTCGGATAGGGCTTTGATCCAGACGATAGGGCGTGCTGCTAGAAATGTAAAGAGTCGTGCTATACTTTATGCCGACAAAATAACTGCTTCCATGCAACGTGCCATAGATGAAACCAATAGACACAGAGAAAAACAGATAAATTACAACAGAGAACATAATATAGTGCCTCGCCAAATAGTAAAATCTACCGAAGCTATTTTGGGACAAACTTCGGTGATAGACATGGTGGCAGAGCAAAGAGCTGAATACTCACCCAAGGAGTATAAGGTGAATACTGAAGTGGTGCAACAACAACAAGCTTCGGAACCTAGAGCAACTTATAGAAATGCAGATGCACTGAAAAAAGAAATTAGAAATGTGCAGAGAAATATGCAGAAAGCTGCAAAAGAAATGAACTATATGGAAGCTGCAAGGTATAGGGACATGTTGAAAGAGCTACAAGACATGCTAGCTAAAATGACTCCTAAAGAATAAGTATAGGCAATTTTTAGAAGTTGCCTAAATGCTTTTTTTTCATATCAAAAACTGCTTTTTTTCGTTTGCAAAGATACAACTTTTATTCTAAAGTTCACAACTTTGTGGTCCACAAAGTTGTGAACTTATAGTATCTTTTTACTATTCAGAGTGTTATCTATGTGTTTTTCTTGGAGAATAAGGTCTAAAAACGGCATGTTTTACTCTTTTTTTAGACGGAAAAAGAACTAGTTTGTACCCAAAAATACTTCGTAAATATCGCAAAAGTTCTTTCATTGTCGTATAATGTTTCATGGAATATGGAATTTTTAGAAGTTGCCTATAGTTTACTTCCCCAATTGCCTTAACTCTATTGATTGTAATTACCCTACTCATAAAGTTTTTTCTCTAGACTGAAAAACTTTCCTTACCCTACTATAAACCATATTCCGTGATGTGGAATATATATTCCACATCACGGAATATATATTCCACGTCATGGAATATATATTCCATGGCGTGGAATATGTTTTATACCTAAGTGTGAGACTTTTTATACTTAGGTGAGAGAAATTTTTTGCTTAGGTCTAAGAAATTTTGCAATAGAGTCAAAAGGTTTATGTAACCGAAGATAAAAAACTTTCATTATTCTTTCATTTATTCGCAAAATATGTTTATCTTTGCATTGCGGAACAATTTTACATGGCTATTGTTTATTATATTGATAGTCAGCTGTAAGATTGTGATGTGTCATTGAATATTAATGAATATATATAAGATATAGAAGAGAAAAACATTAAATAGAAGACATATAACATATACAGTATACATATTGTATACATAATTGTAGGCGTTAATGCTAAGATTTGGTAATACGAAATCTCGAAAATTTCACTTATCTACCATTAATTAAGGCAGTGAACGCTCACGATGATGCTATCGTGGGCTTTACTTATTTGGTAGATTAAGGTATTCGAGAACCTCGTATTACAGTAAGGAAAAAGTCCCACGTTTTTTATACCCTTTTGTTGAGGTTCTGAGTAGAAAATGAGGAAATTTTCCTGTGTAAAGAATTATAAAAATATAATATATAAGAT
>JAFZEK010000259.1 GCA_017560705.1 Bacteroidales bacterium
ACATCATTACGGGTACTATAAAGGCCAACTTCCCGGCTCGTATTGCTTTCAGAGTTACCTCCAAGATAGACTCTAGAACTATTCTTGATACCGGCGGTGCCGACCAACTTATAGGCAGGGGCGATATGTTGCTTTCGTCGGGTAGCGAGATTGTGCGTTTGCAATGTGCTCTTATAGATACCGAAGAGATTGAAAAAGTAGCCGAATTTATTGGAAGTCAAAGGGGATACCCCGATTGCTTCCTATTGCCTGAATATTTGGACGAAGAGTCTGAACCTAACAAAGAGTTCGACCCTAAGCAGAAAGATGAATACTTTGAAGAGGCTGCACGCTTGGTGGTTACATCTCAACATGGTAGCACTTCGTTGCTTCAACGTAAGTTGCAGCTTGGTTACAATCGTGCAGGTAGGATTATTGACCAATTGGAAGCTGCAGGTATTGTAGGCCCGTTTGAAGGCAGCAAGGCTAGAGAGGTGCTTATAAAAACCGAAGCCGAACTGAAAGAACACTTAAAGAACATGACTCACTAATGCTAACGGCTATGGATAAGAAGACGATAGAGAACTTTATAAATCCCGAGATAGAGCAGTATGCCGACGAGCATACCACGGCCGAGAACAAAATGATGGCCGACTTTAATAGATGGGTGCATGTGAAAATGTCTAGGCCTCGGATGCTTAGCGGTGCCTACCAAGGGAAGCTATTAGAGATGATAAGTTGCATGGTTCGCCCTATGGCGGTGCTAGAGATTGGTGCCTACGTGGGCTATTCCGCTATATGTTTGGCCAAGGGTTTGCAAGATGGTGGCATGGTGCATACTATAGAGGTAGATGAGGAGCTGGAGGACATAATATTGGAGCATGTAGAAAAGGCTGGTTTGTCGTCCAAGATAAAGTTGCATATAGGCAATGCTTTAGAAGTGTTACCTTCGTTGCAAGAGACTTTCGACCTTGTGTTTATTGATGCCGACAAGATAAACTATGCACACTATTATAATATGGTGTTGCCCTACGTGCGAAAGGGTGGATATATATTGTTGGATAACATTTTGTGGAGCGGAAAAGTGCTGTATCCGCAACCCAAAGGCGACAAGGAGACCGCTGTGCTGAAAGAGTTGAACGACTTTATACAAGCCGACGATAGAGTGGAAAACATTCTTCTACCCATCCGAGATGGACTCATGGTGTGTCGAAAATTATAGCCAATAAATTTTGCTGAAATAGGTTGATAGATGAGTAGAATACTCAATAGTCAAAGAATAGCAAGGGATGAGTAGCGTATACACACATCCCTTGTTTCATAAAGCTATCACCCAAATTGGTTGTTCGAAATATAAAGGGGAAAATCATTGATTTGTTTTATGATATTTTTAGAATTATAGCGTGCTAAAGAAGACCTTTAAAGAGGTGCTTGGAGAATGTTGGAGAGTCCTTTTCTTGAGGATGCACTCTCAAGCTGCTGAGGATGCACTCTCAAGCTGCTGAGAGTGCACTCTCAAGATGTTGACACTGCAGTGTCAAGAAGAGTAGTGTGCAGTGCCTGAAAATCAAGTATTTATCACTGAAAGGAAAGTACTCTGAATTTCATTCTTTAGGAGATGTAGATTTAATTATTATTAATAAATATTTGACTTCTGAGGCTAGATAGAAGACTTGCCATAGCCTACGAATGCTCTTGGCTTTAGGTGTGAGAATGATAACTATAGGGTTGAAAATAAATATGCCACTAGTAGGAGAATTTTCTTTTCGCAACTAGTGGCATATTACGTAATAATTTATTGAGGATTTATTGACCACTTTCTTTAAATTCTACAATGTCGGCAGTGACAAATGTCTTCATAATAGTTACCAATCCTAAATAAGTCTTAGATTCTGTTACTACCGATTGGTTTACCAATGCTTGATTTTTCTTTAAGGAAGCGTTTTCCCTTAGATCATCCAAGGCTGCACGAATGTGGTCGCCACCTCCTACCAAGCCTAATACATAGAAGCTAGAAGCCGAAGATTTTACAGTGCGAACATAGTCAAAATTACCTTCTTGTAATCGAGTGTTGTCGCCTAAAGCTACCAAGCGGCTACTCGGAATGCAGCTTGTCATAATCATAATGGATACTGCACAAATTGTCAAAAGTATATTGCGTTTTTTCATATATATGTGAATTAAAATTACTATTATAATATGTGTTTTCTTTAGAATAGGTATCGTACACTTAAGTATATTCCAATGTCGAACCCTTTCAACTTTCTAGCGCTTAAAAGATTTATCATTGGGCGGGTGTCTAAACTAAAAAGGAATGGCAAACCTTTGGAGGAAAGGCTATATTCTACACCAGCTTGACCACCGATGCCTAGTGTAGCACCTTCGAAGTCTTTATCTTCTTCCAAGAAATATAAACCAATGCTAGCTGCCGGACCTGCATAGCAGCTAAAGTCTTTGATAACGGCAAATTTATATTGATAAATTCCTGTCAAAGATAACACGAATTTATTATAGTCTTTATTTTCAAAATTAAAACCACCAAACATGCCGAAATCTATTTCCAAACGGTCGTTGTCAATTGGTTGTTGATATGTGATTTCATTATTCATTAGTGAAAACTCACTAGTTAATAGTTGATATAATATTCCATAAGTTCCCCATCGTAAACCTATTGATTTTTGTGCAAAACTTGCAGAGGCTGAAATAAATATTATGCCTATAAAAAGTAGTATTTTCTTCATTATTGTATGTGCGTTTTTTTGATGAGTATTTTAATCGAGTCGTTCAAATTGCATATAATTCATTCTGTTGTTGTATAGCAGTCTTAGAGTATCTCCCGATACGTGAAAACTGTTCGTAAGATATAACAAGTTCAAGAATTTATCACCGTCGTATAGTTCGTAAGATTCATTGCCTTCGATGTTCAAAATGTTTATTGTCCGAGTTTCTACATCGATGTTGTAGTTGCCGTTTATTTTGTTTAAGTAGGCTTTGCCTTCAAATTCATCGTCGGTGAGGAATTTTATCCAGTATACGT
>JAFZEK010000260.1 GCA_017560705.1 Bacteroidales bacterium
AACCCCTTGTACATATAAGTATTATAAGGACTATCGTAGGATAAATGTTTTCTAAGAATCCGCCTAATGGAGAAATCATAGATAGCATATCTCACAGTGGGGTCGGCTTGTAGCAGTCGGCCTTGTCGCAGCCTATTCAAATACACGCTAGCAATAAGAGGTTTTTCATCGTTCTTATTAGTTTCTTCTTCCACAATGGAAGCCAATGTAATAATTTCCAACCTTGTCATCTTCATGGACTTTGCTTTTTGGTCTCTAATACCATTCCAAAAAGCATCATATTCCTTATACATACGCCTCAAAAAGTTTTCGGGAGTAATATCCCAATAAAACTCGTAGGTGTTTGGGATAAATATAGCCATCGCCGTTTCATTATTGAAGCCCATGGAATCCAACAACTCTTTATTCTCAAAAGCATTCATAAAGTCGGCAGAATCGAACATCAGTTTCTTCGAAAGTCTTTTAGCCAAAGACTCCTTAGTTCTAAAATTACCCACCACCACCGATAGCGGATCTTGATTTCCCGACTTAAGTTTGTTCAGCAAAGTATTAATATTCATGTGAGGTTCAATCTTATACCTACCGGATTTTACCCTGCTAGGATAGCCCTTACGATTTGCCAACCAATTAAAAAACGATGGGTCTTCAATGCATTTATTTACCATCAGGCTATCCAAAACGTCATTGTATGTAGCACCGGGCTGTATGTACAAATAATATTCTTTTTCGGCTGGGAGATTATTGCTTTTTAGGAATTTATACACTCCTACCACCACTCCCATTCCTAGTACAAAAAGAATAGATAAGACTATTATAAGTTTATTTTTCGATATTTTTTTCCGGTTCTTTGCCATTATTTTTTCATATTTTTTATGTGATAAATACAACCTACAGAACAAAACAACAAGTCGTCACCATATATAAATTCAGCTTTCCGGCTTTTCTTCTCCGAAATTAATCATCAAACCCTAAGCCTTTCAAAAACAATTTCAAAAAAAAACTAGCAAGCAACTATTCATCTTTTCTCACGCCATTAACAAACTGCTGTTTTAGCTCCTTTTACATTTATTATTGCCTTTCACTTGAGGCATTCTGCTACACAATGCGAACAATGTATCATGCAGAGGTCCACATTTATGTTTCAATATTTACAATATCTTTTGTATCATATACTCGTCCTTAAAACCATCGTTCACACACAGCCAATCCTTTTTTATCCCCACTACTTCAAAACCATTCTTTTGAAACACCGCAAAACTAGCAATATTATCCGTAGACACATTTGCATATAATTGGTGCAAATGTAAATGCTCCTTTGCAAAATGACACAACCTTTTTACAGCCAAAGTTGCAAGTCCCCTATTTCGGTATTTTGCGTCCATTAAGATACCCACACCGGCACGCTTGTTGAAGACATCGTAGTCAAAAATATCCACACATCCAACAGGCACCTTTCCGCCATCACAGTGGAGATAATCCACCATCAGCCTCAGCTGTTTAGATGTATATATATCCACACACTGGGCCGATATTATGTACTGTTCCAACATGTATCTCGAAAACGGCACATGAGTAGAACTCGTAGTCCAAATATCGGTATCATTCTCCCACAGATATATAACATCTATATCGCTTGGCTCAAGAGCTCTTAATAGGACATCGCTCATAAACTTTCAAAAAAAACAAGAATGAATGTGGAGGTCATAATGAATGCAGTAGTTACTCACACATTCATTCTTATATATCTATATTATTTTAAAATTGCGACAATACCCGGCAATTCTTTACCTTCCAAATATTCTAACATAGCACCACCGCCAGTGGAAACGTAAGACATCTTGTCGGCAATACCCAGTTGCTTCACAGCAGCAACGGAGTCGCCTCCACCAACAGCCGAGAAAGCACCTTTAGCAGTAGCAGCCGCAACAGACTGAGCTACACCAAATGTTCCCTTGCTGAAATTAGGGAATTCGAATACACCAATAGGACCGTTCCACAATATAGTTTTAGAGCTAGCAATAACAGCATCAAATTCTTTTACGCTGTCCGGACCACAATCCAAGGATTCCCATCCGTCTGGAATTTGGTCGCTAGGCACTATCATTGTATTAGCGTCATTAGAAAAATCGTCGGCAACAACACTATCCGAAGGCAAGTAAAGTTTTACATTGTGTTCTTTCATCTTTTCCATAAGATACCTAGCTTCGTCTAGCTTATCGTCTTCGCAAAGCGAATTTCCTATCTTTCCACCAAGAGCTTTGGTAAAAGTATAACGCATACCACCACCTATAATCATATTATCCACTATAGGAATCAAGTTTTCCAAAATATCTATCTTAGTAGAAACTTTAGAACCACCTATAATGGCAGTAAATGGTCGTTGAGGATTTTCCATCAATTGATGCAAATTTCTCACTTCGTGTTCCATCAAGAAACCGAAATATTTATCATTCGGGAAGAACGATGCAATAGTGGCAGTAGAACAATGTTCGCGGTGAGCAGCACCAAAAGCATCATTAATGTAAACATCACCAAGCTGAGCTAACTCTTGGGCCAACGCCTTATCTCCCTTAGTTTCACCAGGATAAAAACGCATGTTTTCAAGCAAGAATAGGTCGCCGGGTTTTAATTCGGATACCATTTTCTTCACATTGTCGCCCAACAACTCTTGAGTAAATATAACTTTACGATTCAACAGTTTCGACAAATACTCAGCCACCGGAGCAAGACTATACTTAGGATCAACCTCGCCTTTTGGTCGTCCTAAGTGAGACATCATTATCACCATAGCACCATCGTTCACCAACTTTTCTATAGTAGGCAACGACTCTTGTATTCTAGTGTCGTCGGTAATATGAAATTCATTGTCAATAGGTACATTAAAATCTACACGAAGTAGAACTTTTTTTCCTGAAAAATCAAGATCTTTAATGCTTTTCATTACAAATTTTAATTATTTATTCTTTTTGAAAGTTTGATCTACGCTTCTTGGTGGTGTTCGCCTCCATGAGTCTCTGTTGCCATAGCAATATAAAGAGCAGACAACATGGAGAATACGTAAGCCTGAATGAATGCCACTAAGCATTCTAGCAAACTAATAAACACACTAAATATTATAGATACAACAGAAACACTGTATCCCAACATTGGAGACATGTTTCCGAAGATGAATATCAAAGTTATAAAACCAAGGATAACGATGTGACCGGCAGTCATGTTGGCAAACAAACGAATCATAAGAACGAAAGGTTTGGTGAACATACCCAACACTTCAACTACAGGCATAATAGGCAAGCCATACTTCAAAATCCATGGCACACCCGGTGTATTAAAAATATCTTTCCAATAGTGCTTATTGCCACTAAATGTGGTAATAAGGAAAGTAATAACCGCCAACACTCCAGTAACGGCAATATTGCCGGTAACATTAGCACCGCCGGGAAAGAACGGTATCAATCCCATTACGTTACAGAAAAAGATAAACATAAACACCGTTAGGATATAAGGAAGATATTTGTCTGTTCTCTTTTCGTCCATGATGGGCAAAACGATTTGGTCTCTAATAAACAGCACCAACATCTCTATCAACGATTGCAAACCCTTAGGAGCTTTGCCTTTGCTGCGTAGGCAACTCTTTCTTACCACCATAAAAATAATGATAAGCATAATGGTGGATATAATGATGGAGGCAGCCGTCTTGGTGATAGACAAATCTATAGGCGTCACTTCTTTACCTTCGGCATCTTGCAACACATTGCCTTCGGCATCCACACACACTATGTGTTCTTTCTTTACTCCGCCCCCTACTATTTTATAACCCTTGTAAGCTTCTTCGCCATGGTGAAATTTGGACGACATGAAAACATCCAATTTACCATCATTTATTAGTATAACAGGCAACGGAATGGACACATGCTTGTCGCCCACACTAAGAATATGCCACGAGTACGAATCCGTAATGTGACCTATGATTAAATTACCTGCATCAACTTTTCCAGTTTCTTCTTCACTTCCTGTGCTTGAAAACGCTTTTGGCATGAAAGAAAGAAGACTAATCATTATAACAAAAAGCTTAAATCTCATAAATATCAATATTTTATAGTCTTATTCTGTTTTTTTTCAAAAGGCAAATATACAACAAATATCAAACACTTCAAAACTTTTTTCACTTTTTTATTTCATTCTTTTGCACACTGTGTAGCGAACAATAAGATAACCAGTCATATACATTCACTACAAAGAAAAATATAAATAGCTCTCCGTTTTCCCCGTTTTTCACTATCTTTTGCCTAGAAAAAACATAAGAAAAAACACTATAGCGACAGCACTATTATAATAGTATAAAAACGCCACACATGTTTACAAAACATTTTTTTGTCATTTTATAGCCGCTATATGAAAAAAATATTGTACCTTTGCACCGCAAAAATACAGTGTATAGTGGTAAAAAAATCAGATAAAGAACCGAAGATATTTTCATCGCAATACATTGAATAAAAATTCTTTGAATAATAACATATCCCTAAAATAACAGGGAAATATAACGGAGTAATATAAAGAAACAGAAATGAAAAAAAGTATTTTTTTGGCTTTTATGCTTCTAGCATTGACTACTACACACGGACAAGTAGAAACTTTTTCGGTGGATGGAATATTGTTTAATATGATACCTGTGCAAGGTGGAACATTCACCATTGGCTGTACTAAAGAACAGAGCGACGAGTGTTGGGACATAGAAAAACCGGAACACAAAGTCATCATTACAGGTTATTACTTAGCCGAAACAGAAGTGACACAAGAGCTATGGGAAGCAGTAATGGGCAACAATCCAAGTACATTCAAAGGAAGCAAACGCCCCGTAGAAAATATTAGCTGGGACGATGCTCAAGAATTTATAAAACGACTAAACAAAAAGACAGGCAGAAAATTCCGCCTTCCTACCGAAGCCGAATGGGAGTTTGCAGCACGCGGTGGCAACCTTACAAAACGCAACAAGTATTGCGGCAGCAACAATTTGGACGACGTAGCATGGTATGACGAAAATGCCGAAGCTCAAACTCACGAAGTGAAAACCAAGCAACCTAATGAATTAGGCTTCTATGATATGAGCGGCAACGTGTGGGAATGGTGCAACGACTGGTTTACAGTGTACACCGTACACAGCGAAACCAACCCTCAAGGTGTGCCTAAAGGCTTCAGACGCATATTGCGTGGAGGTTGCTGGAACAGCTATTCTTCGTTCTGTCGTGTATCGCACAGAGATAGTTACATTCCCAGTGCCAACGACTACGGAAGCGGATTAAGACTAGCTTTGCCTAAGTAATTCACAGAAATTTATTTCATAATTTTATATTCAGAATCTAGTAATTATAGGCGTTTCCTTCAGGGAACGCCTTTTTTTTTACCCCTATTTTCCCCTTTAAGCATCGCGGATATATCGCGGATTTTATAACCGCTATATGCAGTTGACGACATAAAAAGCTCTGCCCCCAAAAAGCATAGCCAGACACTGGCTAGCCTCACTTCTTGACTCATCATAGGCAAGATAAATGTTAAACAAAATCTTTAAATGTTAAACTACCCCATCAAATAAATCACTTTGACAGCAAAAAACGTACACTTTCACCTCCAAGCCATGGCATTTTCATCGCCTGAACGGCACACTTAGATCACGAGAACACCCGGGTTTCATCACGAGAACACCATACTTTCATCGGCAAAGCACCCGGGTTTGCTCCACAAAGCAATATACTTCAACTTCCTTAGAAAACACACCCATTGATTATCAATACATTATTTCATCATCTCATTCATACTACGATATACGTATTTCCATAAAGAAAAATAGCTTTCGACACGTTAAATTGAGGGTTGTTAATATATCGAAGATTTAGCATTATTATTAAAGGCAACTTCTAAAAAAATACACTATCAACCTATTCATACAATATTTTTTCCCAATCTACGTTTATGTCAAAAAAGAACAAAAATACATTGAAATGAAGAAATTGATTAATACACTAATCGAGCTTTGGTGGGTATTTCCCATTGTAAGTATCTTTTGCTGCATTGTTGCAACACTGGAAACAATATTTAAGTTTGGCGACATTATTTTTGCTATTGCCTTTATTTTGTCAATATTATGCATGCCAATACAAGTCGTAATCTTCATTATCACACTTCTTAGGAAAAAATGGAAAACAGCCATCGGAGTATTTATTGGCGGATTTATAAATGCTGTATGCTTTTGTGCATGGCTATTTTTCACCCTTATTATGAGTCTGTTTTCACCTGAAAATGATCCCTTTGGAAAAGAACATCCCATACCTATAGACTTGGAATGCAATATACCTTTAGCTAATGAGCTCATTGATTTCGAGAAATATGAATACTCCTACGAAGAAGCCACAATAGACAGTCTAAACTCCGACACATGGCTACAAATATGGGACGGAAGTCAAGGCGGAATATATGAATACGACTTCTATCATCCGCAGCTTGCCAACGGCACCGTATATCTACGCTGCTACGAAGTAACCGAAAACATTGCTCTCTCCGATAAAGAAGTGAAAAACAATAGCGAAGTAGCCGTAACAGGCCATAGACATTTTGAGAAGCTGGCCTATAAACAAGAATTCACAATCTACGAAGGCGACTGGGAAGACTACTACGCTGTGCGTGTAGAAGTATGGCACCACGACAACGCCACTGGCAA